>JBARXP010000205.1:0-11918 GCA_049647405.1 Elainellaceae cyanobacterium
AGAGGGGCGATCGCCACCCTCACGGCATATCTTCACGCTATAGAGAGATCAAAACGAGATGAATATCGATAAACTGCTTGCAGACTATGCAGCAGGAGTCAGAGATTTCCGAGGGGTTAATCTCATGGATGTAAATCTGGGAAACTTTAATTTCCAGGGAGCAGATTTTCGACGTGCAAATTTCATGGGTGCAAATTTGCAGCAGACAGATCTGAGCTATGCCAACTTGAGAGAGGCGAAATTGCGGAACGCCAAGCTGGTTGGGGTCAATTGCGACGGTGCAAATCTGATGGCAGCTGATTTGGTTGATGCCGATCTGTCGCAATCTATCTTGACCCGTGCAGGGCTACGAGGGGCACAGCTTTCTCAATGCAATCTAGAGAAAGCAGATTTGAGTGAGGCCAATCTCAGCGAAGCCATCTTAGATCAGGCTAATTTGCGAGAGACGAAGCTGACCAATGCAAATCTGAACCGTGCAAAACTGATCGAGGCTGACCTCACGTCTAGCCATCTAGAGTCGGCAGTATTGACCAATGCCATTCTCAATGGCGCAATTTTGACGGGCGCTAACTTGACAGACGCGATATTGCATGGCGCAACGTTTGAAGAAGCAGACCTCAGCTATGCTAACCTCAGCCGAGTCAAGGCAGTGGGCGTTAACTTTATGAATGCAGGGCTGCGAGAAGCGAACATTCGTGGCGCATCTTTAATGTGGACGTCGATGCGTGGAGCCAACCTCGAAAAAGCTAGCCTCTATCGCGCCAAGCTCAACTGGGCCAATCTCAGTGAAGCCGATCTGACGGAAGCGGTTTTGATTAGTGCAGATGTCAAAGGCACAAACTTTCACAACGCGGTCATGATTGACACGCTGATGCCCGACACCATGACTCGAACTTAGCCTCGAATCGCGATCGCACACCCGAGTCATATTGTGGACTCATCGCCCTGCTGGCTGATTGCTGCCTGCAAATTTTCTGTAGACGCATCGATGGACGCGCAGGTGGATGCACAGGGGAGCATCCCACATTCGCAAATTTATCGACGTTCGTAGTGCGAGCGTCCCGCTCGCGGGCAAGATGCCCGCACTACAAATACAAAACTGGGATGCACCCGATGCACAGTTCATCTCAAATGCTGTCAGTACACTTTCAAATCTCAAAACTGTACTGGATGCAAATAGACAGCACTGAATCTGTTCTGCCTACAGGGCTTTTGCCACAATAGAGACATGATTTGTTAGACGATAAACGTTGCTTCTTAGTCAATGAGATCAACGTTTGAAGTGTCAAACTTATTCAACCTCAACCTTCAAATCTGAAACCGATCAGCGAGAAGATTGAGTGTCGTGCGATCGCACGTTGATGTCAGACTGCTGACTTGTACCTGTCCCTTTATCTATCCATCAATCTTTTGATTGATTTCCGTAAGCGATGATGTCATTCATCGTCGGCTTGTCTATGGGTTTTATAGCTATAACTCCTGCCCCACTTAACGTTCAGTCGTCTATGAGAAACGTTCATGCATGTCATCACGTTTGGCTTTTGAATTTTTGAGCCGTAGTTTCTACACTGAGTTCATGAGCTTAAAAAAGCAGCGACATCACAAGCTTTAACGCCTCGTAATTAGGGTTTTAAGCTTTTGTCTGAAGATTCTAAACACTGAATTGAATAACATCAGAGGAGAAAAAATGACCTGGTTTACTGTCTCTACTCAAGCCTCACTCGATCAAGAAAAAGAAGTCTCTCAAAATCAACTGGTCAAAGCGATTAAGTGGTTTTGGCGCTTTAGCAACTTCTACGGAGAGTACAATTCTTTGCCACCCTCTCAGCGTAGAAATTTTGTCGATGAGCAAGTCAAAGCTCGTGACAATATTCGCGGCAACATGCGATAGAAAATGACGTGCTGCTGGTCTCATGCAGCGAAAACTATAGGCATCAACTCGTCTTAACTCACTGATAAGCCGGAGAGGAATTATCCTTCTTCGGCTTTTTGTTGAGTGTTTATTTTAATAGTCAGATCTTCTTTCCTAAATTTTGATACTAGAGCCTAAAAAAGAGAGAATTGAGAACCGTGCGATCGCACATCGACAGCGAATTATTGGGTTATACCCTAGCGACTTATTTAGCTATCTATCTTTCGACTTGTTTTGGCGATCGCCGCATCATTCATCATTTTATCAGCGGCATAAATATCGCCTAAATACTTACTCTAATTGGCTTACAAGCACCCATGAAAACCTCTCATGCATAGGATGACGTTTAGTTTTTGAATCTTTTAACCTTAGTTTCTATAGTGAATACATGAGCTGGAAAAAGCAGCAGTGCTTCAAGCTTCAAGACATCGCAATTTGTATTTTAAGCGTTCGTCTGAAGACTTTAAACACACAGCTCAATCATCTAAAAGGAGAAAGAAATGACCTTATTTTCTGTACCTACTCAATCATCCCTCGGCCAAGAAAAAGAAGTATCCCAAAAACAACCGATCAAAGCCATCAAGTGGTTTTGGCGCTTTAGCAACTTCTATGGTGAGTACAACACGTTACCCACCTCCCAGCGCAGCAAGTTTGTCGATGAGCAAATCAAGGCTTGTAGCACGGTGTGATAGATGGTGTCTTGCCGTTTTGAGACGGAGAGAGCTGAGGCGGAACGATTTAGGCATAAACCCGACCTAAGCCACAAGTAAGCCGGAGAAGGATAATTCCCTCTCCGGCTTTGTGCTGAATATCGTCTTTGTATCGAGGCCCTAGCTTAATCTAGGCTTCTCGATTGTTGATAAAGTTACGGGCTTGCTCGATAGCAATTTTGCCAATGTTGTAGAATGCCCAGCTTCCAGCCAGAATGATGGGCATAAGAACAATGAGAATGCGCCAGTCCATCTTGAGAACCTCCCTTCTAAATTTTTATGAATCGTTCTCATAATTTCTTCTATTGTGCGTCGAAACGGGTCAACTTTCTAGTCTCTTGCTCAAGATATTTTGGGATAAAACCCGATATCTGTGCCTTTGCCCGCATGAACAAGGGCTAATTTTTCGTAGTGTTGAGCATGTTCAATCAGTCCGTCGGCTTCAGCATCGCTCAGCGTGCGGACGACTTTTCCCGGAATTCCCATGACGAGCGATCGCTCGGGTACTGATTTGGTGACCACGGCTCCGGCTCCGACGATGCTGCCTGCTCCCACAGAGACACCGTCCAAAATAATCGCGCCAATTCCAATCAGCGAACCACGCCCCACTGTAGCGCTGTGAACCACTGCTCGATGCCCAATAGTGACATAGGCGTCGAGAATCGTCGGCAACCCCGGATCACCATGTAAAATCGCTCCATCTTGCACGTTGCAAGAGTCTTTCAATATAATGCGCTCAACATCGCCGCGCACTACGGCTCCATACCAGATGCTCACGCCAGAATGCACCTCGACGTGCCCCATCACGACTGCGCTAGGAGCAATAAATGCGGCCTGAGAAAGATCAGGACTGGGCCAATGGCTGGGGCTAAACATGCTCTAATCTCTAGATTTCCTGAAAAATTGACAAGTCTCTCTATTCATGAGGATATTATGCCTATGGGATCAGGTCGCATTTTCCTTCAACAGATTTGCCCCAGCGCAAAATGTGGGAGCAGAATTTAGACAATAGCGTCGAAAAATGCTCGGGCACCTCCAGATGCCCAGGTATAATAAATGCACATTGCTGGGTCAAGAGAAGTAATGCACGTAAATGCTTTATGGTAAATGCAGTTCTCCAGTATCCTATTTTCGGGCCTGAAATTCAGTGTCCTCACTGCCGTCAGACGATTCCAGCCCTCACCTTGACGGACTCATACCTATGCACCCGCCATGGTGCCTTTGAAGCTGACCCCAAGACCGGGGATCTGGTTCACCTCCAGTCGGGGCGGCACTGGCGACGCTGGGAAGAGAGTTGGTATCGACAGCATACTCACCCCGATGGCATTCGGTTTGAGATTCATGAGGCTCTCGATCGCCTTTATACCCAAGGGTATCGAGCCACCCGTGTGATTATTGCTCAACGCTATCGAAACCTAATTAGCACCTACTTAGAACGCAGTACGCCGTGGCGCAACGAATCAGACTCTCCTCGTCCTCGTTTGTATGGCCTGCCTGTAGATTTCAGTCCTGACCCTAGCAGCGAACCCTGCTGGAACGTCATTAACTTTGACTTAGAAAAAGAGCCGGGAGCACCCGTTCGCTATCCCTATTTTCGACTCTTTGACTGATGAGAGAATGAGGCTCAGCGGTGACAAGTGCTTAGGGTTGAGAACCCACGGGCTGACTCGGGCTGACTCGGGATTTAAACCGCTTGATTCAGAGACGTGATTTTTAGAGACGTGATTTTTAGACACGATTTAGAGATTAGATTTAGAGATTAGATTAAACGGCTGAGACGGAAACAGTTAGGCCATTCTCGCGGGTAAATTGAATACGCTGTGCTACACCACATGTCGATTCGGACGGCTGATATTCATCGAGCGATCGCCTTCTATGAGCGGTTGGGGTTTGAGGTGTGTGAGCGTTTTACGGCAGGGATCACCCTGGCTTGCTGGATGGAAGGGTTAGGAGGGCGGATTGAGTTAATTCAAGTGCCGCAGCCGCGCTCTGCTCCTGACGCCTTCAGTGATGAACATTACACTGGTTATTACCACCTGTCTTTTGACCTGACCGATATTACAGAAAATCTGTCTGATTGGCTGGATAACCTCAGCCAATCGTTTGCAGAGGATGTCGCCATCCACGTTGCCGAGACCAGTGCAAATCATGGTGCAGAGAACAGTGCGGATAATGCCGCCAATAACGGATCACGTCAGTCGCTGAAGATTCTCCTAAAGCCAACCCAACAGATGATTGGCGATCGCGTCTATGAGGTTGCATTCATTGCAGACGCAGATGGATTGCCCTTGGAGTTGATTCGACTGCTGGGGAAGCGGTCTTAAATTGAGCCTTTCCTGCGACGTTTTATGATGAGCTAACGATTCTACGAGAGACACCCGCACGGGTCATCGACAGCAACAGGATTTGAACGAGGTCTATTCTACATGTCATCCGATTCACTTCCTCAGCCTTCGCCTGATGCTCCGATCGGCTTTGCAGACAATTGGGCTTACTTAAAAACCGAGCTGAACTGGTTGGATCGGGTCTTGATGTTATCGGTGGCTCGCCATCGTCAAGATCGGCGCACAGTCGATCGCATTGCCCAAAATCGGGCTGACCGAGTCAGCAGCCACTGGTGGAAAGGAGTGGTGACCCTGGAGGGGACTCCGGCCTATGATGAGCATCGCAAAGTCTCGCCACCCAGCAGCGGCTCTACTCCACAGGGCGGCTATCAGCAACAGCTAGAAACGCGTATCCGCCACAGTCAGCATCAAGGGGTCGTCTTGGCGTTGCCGAGACTGCGCGATCGCCTTCAGCTTTCTCTGTTTGAGAAAAATATGCTGCTGATAGGGCTTGCCCCTGAAGTCAATCGCCGCTTTGCCAAAATGTATCGCTACCTCCAGGGGCTAGCCGATGATGACTTATCCGATTTGCCAACGGTGGAGTTAATGCTGCGGCTGCTCTGTCGCAACGACAACGAGTGGCGGCAGGCTCGCTATCAAATTACTCACGACTCGTTTTTAATTCAGAGTGGTCTGGTTTTACTGATTCAGCAGCCTTACGACACGCTACTCACAACGTCGATTAAATTATCGGAGCCGCTGTTAAGCTTTTTGCTAGCAGAGCAGCCGTCTTTGGCTGCTCTGGACATGCTGCTAGACAATAATAGTTCTCCGCCATGGAGTTCGGGCTCAGAACACGATGATTTTGACGAGCGATCGCCTGCCCCAACTCAGCCCGACATTCAATCCGATACTCAATCAGAAGTGGTGTTACCTCCATCCTCTTTTGGGACTGAGGTCATTTCATCAGATGCAACCCCACAGGCTCTTACAGAAGAGGCTTCACCGGAGTCAAAAAGTGCGTTTGATCCAACGCAACCTCATGCGCTAACCAAAGCGAGTTTGCCGAGTCCTAGTTTACTGAGTCCGAGTCTGCTGACTCACTGTGAACAGCGCCCCCAACTCTCTTGGCCTGAGCTGATTGTGCCAGAGGCGATCGCCCAAGACCTAAAGCACTGGGCAAATCGAGTTCAGCTCTTACAACGAGAGGCTGAACGATATGGCACGCTTCCCGGTACGATTGCGCTGTTAACGGGGCATCGGGGAATTGGCAAAACAACTGCGGCACGGGCGATCGCCCACCATCTAGATACAGATCTACACTGGATTGATGTGGATTGCCTGTCTCTTCACCCGATGGAGCAGATTTTTCGTCATGTTGAAAGCCTCCACCCGCTTGTGTTGCTGATTAAGGGAGCGGGGCAGTGGCTATCGAGATCGGTATCAAAACCTGACGCTGCACATCTGCGTCAGTGGTTGAGCCATCGCCGCCAGTCATCCGGCATTACTCTCTGGAGCGAGATTGAGATTGAACGCATTGCGACAGACTGGCTTCAGGAGATAGATTTTGTGCTGACTTTGCCGCTGCCCCAAAAGAGCGATCGCCAACGGCTCTGGGAACGGGCGATCGCTGCACTCCCAGAGACAGTTCAGTCAAAGCGAGGGCTAAACACAACCATTCTCAGTGCCCTAGAGTTAACGGGGGGCGACATTGAGCGGGTGACCATCGATGGGGCGATCGCCGCCGCTGCCCGTCGAGGCAAGCTCAACTTAGACGATATTCAAAACGCCTTGAATCGCGGCAGATATTATCGTGCCTTGCGGCAACTGGCGCAGGCTCGAAGCAAGAAGTAACGGCTACTCGTTAAAACCAACAGTGTTTGGGAAGCCGCGAGGTTTGCAGCTTCCCAAACACTATTGGTTTTACATCAGCGCGTAGCGCTATATTTTCTCAACGCGTTGTCCAAATGAGGCAGGTTACGCTTCTACATATTGAGCCGGATCAGGAGCCGCATTGGCGATCGCCTCTGAGACTTTTTCAAACTGCTGAAAGTTTTGCACAAATCGGCGAGCCAGCTCTTGAGCCTGTTGGTTATAGTCTTTCAAATTGACCCACGTATGATGAGGGTTGAGAACCTTGGCTGGCACACCGGGCACCTGATCAGGCACCAGCACCTTAAAAATCGGATGAGGTCGATAGTTGACCTGACTCAGCTCACCACTGAGGGCAGCCTCCACCATGCTGCGAGTGTGGTGAATCGCCATGCGCTGACCGATGCCATAAGCACCTCCCGACCAGCCTGTATTGACCAAATAGACCTGGGTTTCAGGATGTTGAGTGAGGCGATCGCCCAGCATCTCCGCATAGACGACAGGCGACATCGGGAAAAAACACTGACCAAAGCAAGCCGAAAAGGTGGCTTGCGGGGTCGTGATTCCCCGCTCTGTGCCAGCCAGCTTACTCGTATAGCCAGATAGAAAATGATACATTGCCTGCTCTCTGGTGAGACGCGCAATCGGAGGCAACACGCCAAAGGCATCGGCGGTTAGGAGAAAAACAGTGCGCGGATGGGTGCCCTGCCCTGACGGCACACAGTCAGGAATGTGGTCGATGGGATAGGCCACCCGCGTATTTTCCGTGAGATCGCTGCGGTCATAATCGGGAAGGCGCGTGGTCGGGTCAATGATGACATTTTCCATCAGCGCCCCAAATCGGATAGCGCTCCAGATCTGAGGTTCATTCTCTTGGGATAATCGAATGGTCTTGGCGTAACAGCCTCCTTCAAAATTAAATAATCCCTCCGGTGACCAGCCATGTTCGTCATCACCGATCAGATGTCGCGACGGATCGGCAGAAAGGGTCGTTTTGCCCGTGCCCGACAACCCAAAAAATAGTGCCGTGTTGCCGTCATCACCCCTATTAGCGGCTCCATGCATGGGCAACACATCTCGATTGGGCATAAAAAAGTTGAGGGTGGTGAAGACGGCTTTCTTCATCTCGCCCGCATAATGAGAGCCGCCAATCAGGATCAGCCGTTTAGATAGATGGATAATAATGAAAGCTTCGCTGTTAATGCCATCTTCTTCAGGGTCGCCGTGGAGACCGGGCACGGCAATGACCGTGACATCGGGCTGATGGTAGGCTAGCTCATCACGGTTAGGACGCAGTAGCATTTGATGGGCAAACAGATTTTGAGACGCCAACTCATTAATCACCCGAATGCTGAAACGATAGTTGGGGTCTGCCCCGGCATAGCCATCAAAAATGTATAAGTCATGCCCCTGAACATAGGACAGAGTGCGTCGGTAGAGCTGATTAAACTGCTCTTCTGAGATCGAGGCGTTAAACTGATTCCAGGCAATACTGTCTTGGGTAGCCGGTTCTTTGACGATAAACCGATCGGCGGGCGATCGCCCCGTATATTTGCCAGTCTCCACACACAGCGCACCGTTCGATGCAAGCTGTCCTTCTCCTCGCAGCAGAGCATGTTCCACCAGAGTCGGCACGGGCAAATTGTAATACACCTGCCCCAAATTTTTCAGGCCCAGGTCACGCAATCCGTAGGTTTGAGTGCGATCGCAGTAGGTTAACGTCTCTTTACTCGTATCTTCACTAGATCGCCAGCCACCAAAGTTTAAGGGCAAACTGTGCAGAGGAGGAGGCACACAGAACGGCGATTTTGAGGCCGATGCCGCATTTGCTGAAGATTTGTGGCTCTGAGATTGCCCATCACGGGGATAAATATGAGTAACCATTTGTTGTCCTCTCGTTAGCAAACCTAGCGTGCCCTCTTCTTTGGCGTTCTTTTTTGGGCATTCTAGAACCTGATATCGGCCAAATGGAGCGAGTTTTAGCTCGATGCCTTAGCTCATTTGTGCAGACTTAACGTTTTCGAAAACGTTTTTGAATCGTTTTCGATCAGAACTTCGAGAATCTGTTGAGAACGAAGTCATCTGAATCTGCTCAATGATTTCATTGTTAATCGTTATCAAAACATTCGCATCATGAGATCAATCATGATGCTTGATTTATTACGTTTGTTATTCAATAAGAATATCAACATTAATTCAGTAGAAACAACTAAATGTGTGGAGCCACTGAGTGAAGAGACACAGTGCGATCGCCTAGTGGCTTGGAAGATTAGATGTTGTTTTTTCTTGTCCTCTTAGTGTACGCGTTATGAGAACCTCATAAACGAGATTATTTACAAAAATAAAGAAATTTGCAGCCTAGCTTTCCCCTTCTTACTACAGCGCTAGAAGCATCATTATGATATCTCTCTTAATATTTTGCTTAGCTCTATTAGGCAATATCAGGCTCTCAATCGCCATAAACAATCTCGTTTATTTGACAACGACTTTGTTTTTTAGACCCACAGCTATAACTTCCTTTAAGCCTTGAATCTCAGCCTCGACAAGAATCGTAGAGTATCCATCATGGCAATCTTATGACGGACATCAGTGAGATACATCCGACATAAGATATTAAATTTAAGGTGCGATCGCCAAAACTCTAGATTTTGACGACATGGTTTATCAATCAATCTTTCTGAAGATTCGTCACAAGGAGAGCATGTGTTGATACGATCTAATTATAAGTTCTGACTAATTATCGATTCTGAATAAATTGGTTGCTATAAACACCCAACATTTATCCATGCTAATAACATCAATAGAGCTTCCCTTGATAAGCATCAATAGATAGTTTTTAAGCATTTCTCAGCTTTAAGTATTGCCTGAAAACTATTGTCTGAAAACTATTGTCTGAAAACCCAGAGCGGCAACACTCTCTGTATCCCTGGAATTAGTCGCACTCGCCCACTACCATGCTCGCATCATGCTTTTTTGCCGTGGCATTGCTTAAACTTCTTCTCACTGCCGCACCAGCAGGGCTCGTTTCGTTTTGGCTGTAGCGGCGGCAGTATTTCTCCCTCTAGGTAAAACCAGCGACCACGCTGATGAATAAACTGCGATCGCTCATGCAGTTGCGCTGTTTTTCCTCCCTCTTGATAAGCCGCAACAAACTCGACCACGCCGTTTTTATCTCCAGGTTGACCTTGGCGAGTCTCGATAACGGTAAGCCCTAACCAGGTGATGCGGTTGGCGGTGGTGGTCAACGTCTGGCGACTGTCGGCAGAACGGCGAGTGGGATGGTGAGTTGCAATTAGGTAATCGATGTTTTTTGTGCAGTAGGCAGTGTAGCGCGATCGCATCAGAGCCTCTGCGGTAGCAGCCGGAATTTGCCCCTGTAGGTAACGATTACAGCAGGCTGCCAGCAACTGACGACTACCGCAAGGGCAGAGTATAGATTGGGACGGATTAATCATGAAGCGTGAAGGTGAACGACTTGAGCAACCAAGCAAAGAAATACTCAGCAAACTAATAGTAAGATGCCAGTCACTCTAGCCACAGTTCGTTTGAGATCAATGAATTTGAGATCAATGAGTTTGACACTAAACTTTGTTCACCGACTTCAATAAAATTTCTACAGTGTATAGCTGTAGTCAGCTTATTAGGGATTTTGAAAGTCTGGTTCCCCTTCTACCCTAGGGAGAAGGGGTTAGGGGATGAGGGTAAACTTGCAAAACTGGGATATACCCTAGACATTTTTGTGGGCGCGCTCAGCGCGCCCACAAAAATGTCCTGAAGCTACTGGCTGTAGCTATAAATTCTTGATTGCGAACTCTTGCTGCGGATTCTGATCTGAATTTGATCTGAATTAGAGATGCATCAACTGGTGGCGAGAGCGAATCTGAGACGGATCAACTTCTGTACAGACTTCGTCGAGAGGTAACCGACGATTATCGTCTCTGAAAACATTACTCTGGTAGACCGTTTGATGGGTCACATCAAGAGCTGTGAGCCAGCCGCTACGAGGATGGTAGACTCCTGTGTCGATATCTAACCAGCCACGGCCTCGGGCTAGAGTTCCAGGGGTGACATCAGGTAGCGTGAAGGTGATCGTATGGCCTGTGATGATCAGTTTATCGGGAAAGTAAGGCTGGGAAGAGCTGTGGAAAACGTCACGAATCCAGCAGAACTCATGGCAAGTCTGATCGGCGATCGCCATGCCGGGGTGAACTCCTGCATGAACCAGCCAGATATTGCCCAAATCGAGATAGAGAGGAAAGCTGCGAATCCAATCTAGCTTGTCAATCAATTTGCTCGGGTCTTTGTAGCTTGACACCGTGGATTCTCCGCCACTGTAGAGCCAAGCTTGTAGTGTAGACGTGACGGGTTTCCCGTCTGAAAACGACTCTAGTAGTAACTGCTCGTGATTGCCAAGAAGACTGGTATAGCCGTTATCTTGAATAAAATCAAGGACTTGAGCACTTTTGGGGCCACGGTCAATCAGATCTCCCAAAAAATAAACTTGGTCGTCGCTACCGGGGGCGATCGCATCTAATAGGCGCATGAGACCATCGTAATGGCCGTGTACGTCTCCAATTACAATCTGACGAGATTGACTCACTCTAGATAGCCTTCTTAATGCAACAATACTCCTCTGCTCTAGGGAGCTCCTAGTTCTTTCATTATGCCCAAGTGGAAGGTAGACCTCCCGCCGAGATCCCTCATCGCCATCAAATCTTCAAGGTTTGATAGTGATTTCTATAATGTTAGCGAAATTTCTCTGCTGGCATATTTTTGTTGGTAGCCCTAGCTCTTAAGGTGGCGTTCCTGAGAATAATTCCTGTTAATCTCAAAAGGACGCGGCACAATGAGACAATAGGATAACGACTTGTGTGGAAAAATAGCGATGGCAGATAGGCATTCCGGTCAATCCCCCGATATTTTGTTTCTCGTACTCGATACTCAGAGGTGCGATCGCCTCTCCTGTTATGGCTATCCGCTTGAGACCTCGCCAAATCTTGATGCGCTTGCTGCCGATGCGACTCGATTTGAGAGTGCGGTGTCAGCCGCTCAGTGGACTGTTCCTTCACACGCCTCAATGTTTACCGGGCTTTACCCCTC
>JBARXP010000206.1:0-9513 GCA_049647405.1 Elainellaceae cyanobacterium
TTGCCATTTCGAGGATTACCCATAGCTGCTGATCCCAACACTGTAATATCAGCTTATCTCCTGACCATTCACCTCTTGACAATCATCGCTTTTGTTTAACTTGACACCAATGGGCATTGCCATGCCCGTACGATGGGCAATCGATGGGCTAGTAGGTTTCTATATCATTCATCAATTTCGCAATGCCCCTTTGCGAGATAACACAGATGAACATATAGCAATCTAGATTAATGAAGCAGGGCAAACAACTGTTTGCCCCTATTAGTAGGCATATACCTATGGCTTTTGCTCAGGCAACATACACTTATCCGAATCACAGCCAGCAGGGCCAGCCTCCATGCGATCGCCCAAATCATATCTTTCTAGCGCAGAGTAGAAATCATCCACCTGACGGCGCGACAACACAGCCTGCTCCATCTGATCAAAAGTAGACTTATCAATGGGTTCAAAAGGCAGTCTCGGGAACGTTTGGAGATCGTCGAACCGAGCCAGCAATGCCGCCGAGATATAGCCTTTATCTTGCTCGATTGCATTGTGGATTAAATGACCCAAGTCTTCGATTTCATGCTCCCGCACCTCAATGGTGGCCGAGGTGTTGTGGGTGGTGTAGTGCTGCTGCACCTGCATATAGAAGTCAAACTGAGCCTTAGCAGGAAACTTGCTGATATCAATGGCGTCCGCGCCAGGAAGATTAGCCCAAGACACTTCCACAGGAATCTCGACCAGCCACTCAGTACAGCGTGGGTCGAAGGGGTCGTTGAGCAGCCGCCCCTCGTCATCTTTATCTGACTGAGCCGGAACGACGGAAAAGCCGTAGTCGATGCAGGCTAGCGCCACCGGATCTTCTTTGCCAAAGGTGATGCGGCGGATGTATCGCTGAGACTTAGGCGGATGCCAGCCCGGAGACGCCCCCGTCAGCAAACTCTTCGTTCCCGCAGGCTGAACTGTGGTGCAGCGGTTGGGCCGCTTCAGCCCGTGGCGATCGCAATATTCCCACACCACCTGATGCACAGTGTCGCGCCAGCGATTCAAACACTCTTTTTCCTGCTGCTTAAACTCCAGACCCTGCATGGTGTCGGGGCGACCCTCGGCCCACCAGAGCAGCCACTCAGTGCCAAAAGCATGGACAAAGAAGTCAAACAGCCCGGTAAACGACACCCCAACAATGGGATCTTCTTCGCGAGATTTGCGATAGCGGGGCTCAACAAACTGATGATTGAGCAAGCTGGTGACCGCCAAAGCCGCCGCTGTAAATGCCTTCTCTTGTTCGTGCAGATCTTGGGGATCGAGCTGATTGAGGTGAATTTCGGCCAGATTACAGTGGAAATCAGCTCCAATAATCTCGCCGCAAGGATTGAGGCCATAGCGGCTTTCGCCTTGGGCACGGCGCTTTGCCTCGCCCGCCCACTGAATCGCGCCTTCGCCCGAATAGTATTGCTTGCGCACCGCAGCCACACAGGTTTCTAAGTCTGGCTTTTCGTGAAACACGCGGGTATGGTTTGCCATGCGCAGGGCATCCCGCTCAGGATCAATGCGCCAATTCCCATCGCCATCTTGCATCCAGAGATTTTCTTTAGCCGATGCTGCAAGCAAATCGCCGCTGTCAAACTGACGCATCCCCGCGCTTCGTCGAATGTTTCCGGCAACGACACAGGCTGCTGCTTCATCGATCAGCAAACAACACTCAACCGAGTTGAGCTTGCGCCCAATGACCTTCTTGAGAATGCGAGCACAGCGCTCATAGAGTGCTGGCAGACGAACCGGGTTTGCGACTCCACCAAACCCTTTGAGGCGCTCTCCGGCTGGGCGCACATGGCTGAGGTCAATGGTGACCTGCACGTCGCCGCTAAATCGCTCATCGGTCGAAAGTTCGAGCAAAGACTGATACGACGCAACCCAACCTTTGCGGCTGTCGCCCACACGAATGGTGGCGTGGTTGCCTTCTACCGTTACGGCAGTTAGTTCTTGGCGATCGCCCACCGCCACCGTTCCAATTGCACCGTTCATAGTGACAACGAGGGCATTGCGAATCGTCGGCAGTTGGCTGAGATATTTGGGTTCTAATACCGCACCTGTGCCGCAGCCCATCATGGCTAGATCCATCATCAGGCCAAAGGCTTCCCAGTCTACAACGTTGGTGCTGGTGCAGTTGTAGGCTCCCGAAAAGTTATCGGGGTTGTCTAACCAATCCGTTCCGCCGACCCAAAGCCAGCGACCAGAGGGCAGTGCCTTGATCTGACGCTGCATCTCGTCAATGAGCTGAGCTTCTGATTCAGTCAGCTGACCTAGCTTCACCAACCCTCGCAGAGAGCGATCGCACACAGCATCCCAGGTCTCACGAGCCGAGCTTTCGCCCTCATTGCGGCGGCTGTAGGTTCGATAAAACACCGGATTCGCAGTGGGGGCACTGGGGGGAAATTTGCTAAGTCGGGGCGTTTGGCGAATGCGTTCGATGTCTTGAACCATAGCAATAATTTTTCCTTTATTCCTGTCAGGACTCTAGATGTAGCGTTTATATATCTAGTAAGCACCATACTAAGCCAAATAGCCAAGAATCATCAAACATCCTTCTTTTTTTGTACTAGATGAAATGAATCGGTCGTCGATGCCCCTATCAGCCCTGCCACAATCAGTCATGTCATAGAGAAGAGCCTGTTGCCAAATCCTCAATCACAAGAGGTTTTGACTCAATGGCGCACCATGATTTCATAAATCTCGTCGAGACTCATGAGTGTTGTTGTTCGGTGTGAACATGGGAATCTGGCGATCGCCAAAAAAAAGGGCGATCGCCTTCACAAAACCGATCGTGAATGTGTCGTGTGTTAGAAGGGCTTTAATAGAAATAGACAAAGCAATGGCAGTGGCGATCGGCAGTAACTTCAGTTACCTGAAACCATCGACATTCATGGGCCACTGTGCAGTACAAAAACTGACAGATAACTGTTTAATAGACTGTAGAGACAGGGGGAGTGGAGAATAGCGGAATCGAACCGCTGACCTCCAGAGTGCGATCCTGGCGCTCTACCAACTGAGCTAATTCCCCGCGTAGTGCGTATTTTAACATCACCATCTACGACTGGAAGGCGATCGCGGCCAAATTCGAATCTTTTCAGTCAGCTCACCTGCGCCGCAAGCTCTCGTTCTCCCGTCCCTTGAAAGACACAGCGAATGCGCTCAAGCTCCAGCTCAGTCAGATAGTCTACCGTCCAGTTGGCTTGCCGCTGCATCATGTGAAACGGGTACGAATTGGCAACCCCGACCACGGCCATGCCCGCTCGCTTGGCGGCTTCGATTCCGGCGGGGGTATCTTCAATCACCAGACAGTCTTCTGGCTTTAGCGTTGCGTCTTGGAGCTGATCTTTCAGGTGCTCAACGGCGAGCAGATAGCCATCGGGTTCGGGCTTGCTCGTGCGAATGTCATCGCCTGCGACGATGACTGAAAAGGCGCTGATCAGCTTGCTTCGTTGAAGAACCAATTCCACTTCTTGCCTCAAGGCTCCGCTGACGACTCCCATGGGCAGTCCAGCCGTGCGTAGCTGATAGATAAAATCTTCCACCCCCGGATAGATGGGCAGAGGAGTAAGGGTTTCGAGTTGTTCTTGATAGCGCTGCGACTTGCGCTGAATCAGTTCATTTAGGTAAGCATCGGTGGCGATTCGGCCTCGGCGGGAGAACAGTTCTTTGAGACAGGCGCGATCGCTCCGACCGAGGCACACCTCACGAAATTCTGCGGGGTTGGGGCGCAGGTTTTCTTCTACCAAAATCTGCTCAATCAGCGTCTGATGAATCGGTTCGTCATTAATAATGACTCCGTTGAAGTCAAAGAGTACGGCTTTCAGAGGCATCGGCTTTGCAGAATGAGTAGAGAGAAAGGGAATGGGGGCAAAACTAGATCAGGACATGACGCACCAGCAATGCAAAAAGCTAGGCCGGGAAAGGTTCTGGCATATCTGGAGATTGGGACGACTCAGTCGGAGAATCGAACGAAATTTTCTGAACCTGTACGGCTGGACGCGGAGCATTGACCAGGAGGGGTTTGATGCCTTTTGAGATCTGATTTAAGAGCCACCAGGTTTCTGTGCGAATTGCGTCAAATCCGGCAGATCCCATCCAGGCGTCGATGCTGCCAGCGGCGTAGTCTTTGATGTAGGGTTCTTCGAAAATCTCGGTGAGCCATTCGGTGTGGCGTAGGGTGCCTTGGTTGCCGTCGAGAATCACGACTTCGCCACCGGGCATCAACAAGCGAAAACATTCGTGAAGAACATCGCGGGCGATCGCCGGAGGAGTTTCGTGAAACAGCAGCGAGGCCGTCACCACATCAAACGATTCGTCAGGAAATCCGGTGGCTTCGGCGTTACCCTGCTGAAACTGAATCGGCAAATGAGCCGCCTGGGCTTTTTGATCGGCAACCACCAGCATGTAAGGCGACAAATCTAGGCCGATCACTTCGGCATTAGGAAAGGCTTTTTTCAACGCCAACGTGGTTGATCCGGTGCCGCAGGCCAAATCGAGGATGCGACGCGGCTGACCTTGAATATGCTCAATGACGCCCTGGCGCACCCAGTCTTCATTAGGAGGAAGGGCATAGCGCGTCACCGGATCGTAGGTCACCGCCGCATCGATGCTGAGATAGCCGTTTTTGATGCCGTGAAAATTTTGGCTACGGTAATAGTCGGGGTAGTCGAGCTGAGGCTGACGAAAGCGATCGCCCTCCGCTTCCCAATCAATGCTGTTGCGATAGCGCAGCAGCTCCTCGCGGTCGATAATCAAATTGCCAAAGAGGGGAGCTAAAAATTGCTCGAATAGGGTGTCGCTACCAGTTGCCATGACGAACAATCCTCAGAGTTTCTTTAAGAAGTGTAGACAATTCTGACGCGAATCGCATGGAGCCAGCAAATGCCCCTGTGCAGAACTATCGACAAAATTGGAGACGCGATCGTTGAGCGCTGACCATTTGAGAAACCGTCCCTCTGCAAATGCTGAAAGAGAGTGAAGTTTGCCAGAGTTGAATCACAATCGTCTTAAGACTCGTGCGTCCTGAGCTTCGATACTGCTGCTGTTTCCTCCCCCACCATGAAAACACAACTGATTTTTTCTCCCTTGCGACTGACTCTATTGTTTTTAACTCTCGTGCTGACAGGTTGCCCCCAGTCATCCGCGACCGTGTCTTATCCTGAAGCCGATGCTGGAGAAGGCGGAATTCCGGCGGACTTCCGGGCAACCGAAAATGAAGAACGATTGGATGGCGTATCAGAATTATCAGCCAAAGCCCCAGACGCACCCCATGCTTCCAGCGGCAGTCAGCCCCAGCCCCAAGAGTCAAATCCGCGCCCCGCTAATCGCCTCTCTAATCGCCCCTCTAATCGCCCCTCTAATCGCCCCTCTATGAATGCGAAGAGTCTTGCCCCTGCCCCAAGCAAGCCACCAGGACACGAGCTAGAAGACTGGTACCGGGAGGCCGAACCGGGCAGCATTACACCCGATCAGGTGCAGCAGCGCATTCCAACCGAAGCGCTAGCCGACTGGCTCGTAACCGCCTATAGCGACGGGGTTGATCCGGCTCAGGTACAGACGGCACTGCGATCGGGCAACTGGCAAAGTGATGACGCATCGTTTCAGGTGCGCGACATCGATGGAGATGGCAAGGCTGAGTGGCTGATCACGCTATACATGTTTGACCCCGAGCAATATCATTGGGGAGGCCCTGGAGATTTTTGGGTGATTGGGGATGCGGGGCTGGAATATCGCTTTTTCACGCCCGATCGCTACTTTGATGACGATTACGAGACGCAACCCGCCTTTTTCTCTAGTGCGCCCCTGGCGATCGCCATTCAAGACCTGACAGGAGACGAGCAGCCCGAACTGGTTCTCGAACGTAAGTATTGTGGCGCGCACACCTGTTCATACACGTATTACGTTCTCAGCAATCACTTCGGCACGCTGACCAATGCCGTGCGTCTTGCTCCAGAGATAGACGCAAATCACGACGAACGCGCAGTCGCCGACACCATTGCGATGACCTACGCCGAAGTGCAACCCTTGCAAGATGAGACTGGAGATGGCCTGCCCGACTTCTCAATTCATGGGGGCGGGGTCGGCAGCGCGGGGTCAGGCATTCAGCGCACCCGCACAGAAGTCTGGGCCTGGGATGGAGAGGCGATCGCCCTAGCCGAAACTCGCCTTGACCCCACCAATTATCGGTTTCATCTCCTGTGGGAAGCCAACGATCGGTTTGAGGCGGGCGACTATGACTCAGCGGTTGACTTATACCGTCAAGTGATGACCGATGATTCGTTGGATGACGAAGGGTTCTTCCATTCTGAAACAGAAATCAAAGCCGACACTCAGCTTTTTGCCGGATTCCGGCTGACGCTGCTGTCTTTGGTGGAGGAAAGTGAGGAAGATGCAGAGCGATCGCACAACTGGATGATGCAAAATTATCCCAATGCTGAATTAACCGCCGCTGCCACACTATTGATGGAAAGCTCCCGAGAGGCCAGCCTGGGCACGGTGTGCGATGCCGTCACCGATTACCTAAAGCAGTTTGAGGTTCAGGAAGGAGACTGGGTCACGGACAGCCCAACCGGGGCACTGCGAGATATGGGCTATGCCAACCCGAGTTTGACGGCTGAAGATGTCTGCCCGCTATAGGCGCACCAATGCAGTTGCACAAACCTTTCGCACATCAGGGACGCGCACGATCAACTCTGACTCAGCCAAAATATGACTATAACTAGCCCCAGCCCCACTGCAACCCACATCAAAAACTTGACCGCACTAGCCCGTGAACGAAAGATTGATGAACGGCTTGTCCGCCGGGATGAACTAGCTTGTCGCTCCTCGAATGTTTCATTCTCTTCATCTACAATCTGAGGAGATTTTAGTAAGGATTCGACAGGAATGACCTGTCCGAGGCGATAAATTGCCTCCTGGCATTGCTCAGCATCGGCAGAGAGTCCTAAATCTTGATAGATATTTTGCGCATTTTCATACGCATTGCGAGCCTCAAATTTTTGGTCTAGTTTAGCCAAGGCTCTGCCTAGGTTTGCCCAACCTCTGGCCTCACCATAGCGATCGCCAACCTGCTGCTTAATGTCAATACCTTGTCGATAAATCTCAGCAGCTCGATGATATTGCCTCAACGAGTCGTGAACAAGACCTATACTCATGAGTGAATTGGCCTCGAATTGCCGATCTCCGGTTTGCCGAAAGATATCTAAAGCCTGTTGGTAGAGATCAATGGCTTGAGAATATTGACCAGAGCGACGATAAGAATTACCTAGATTGTGTAGAGAGCAAGCTTCGCTGTGTCGACTGCCAGCCTGCCGTTTAACTTTGATAGCTTGCTGATGGAAATCAATAGCTTTGTTGTGTTGACCTATTGAACGATAAATATTACCTAGAGTGTCTAGGGAAAAACCTTCATTATGACGATCATTAATTTGTCTACTAATTTCAAGAGCTTGCTGAGAACAATCAATTGCTTGCGTGTGTTGTCCCAATTTATTGTAAGTATATCCTAGATTAACTAACGAATTGGCAGCTTCCTGAACACCTTCAATTGACCAAGCTAGTTCTAGTGCAGTTCGATAATATTGAATAGCTTTTTGAAACTGACCTTGAGAATGATAAAAATCACCTAACTGATTTAGCGTCTTGGCTTGTGCTGAATTATCGTTTTGCTGTGCTTGAAGGGTAATAGCATTTTGAAAATACTGAATTACTAGAGACTCTTCTTCTTCAAGATTGGAAGCTTTTCCTCGCCTAATTCGATTTGTATAAGCTTGGGCAATCTGTCGATAGAGCGTTGCTAAAGCAGGAGCTTCTTTGCCCTGTTGTTGCTCTATTGTTGTGATCAGCTCTTGCAAATCTTCCAGTGATAAACCTGTTTTATCTGACTCTCCATTATCTAAAACGGGTTGGTCTAACTCAAACGTTTCTCTAGACCCAGGAACAAACACCGCTTCAGAACTAAATCGAAACACGGCCTTGCGCCAGCTCCAAAAGTCTGGGGCTTTGAGGCTGAGTGTTTGCAAGATACGATGCGTCACCCACAGCACGATGGGATAGGGAAATTGGCCGATGGCTTCCCGTGTCCATTGCAGATAGCCGAAAAACTTGTCGAGTTCAGTTTTATCGGCCTCTTCTGCCTTTAAATTGAGCCACAGCAGCTCTTCTGCTCCTGTCACCGTCAAGACAACCGATCGCTTTCGCCGCATCAGTTCTGCGTGTTGTTCTTGCCACTCTGCAATGGCAGCTCTCAGGCTCGGCTCTCCCCGGTTAAGCAACAATCGCTCATTTGAAATGTCTGGAAATAACTCCCGCTCATACTGATCGATTAGGTTTTCTCTCAACTTACGGTCATCGCAAGCGGCAATGAACAGTGCAAAAGTTCCTTGACTGGCTTCAACCAGCGTGACTAATTCGTCGTAGGCGGCTTCATTGTGTTCGGTCAGAGGGGCAGAACGATTCATAAATCCAGCCGAGTTAGAGAATGATGCTCAATCCCGATTTACGCCAAATCAGGAATTTGTTCTTTCAACAAATCCGTCACAATGGGGTGAAGATCATACCAAAGCTGAGAATTCCGATATTCCAGAACATAGAGTCCGTGGAGCAAATCTAGAAACCGCTGATCTTCCGCATTCTGGGGTTCATTGTCGTCGTAAATGACCTTGAGTAAATCATAGTCAACCCGTCCCAACGGTGTGGCAAAGTCAATCCGCAGATCGGCTACAGCCATTGCCAAAACATCCGCATTGATCTTGATTTCGGGTAGTGGAGCATCAGGGTCTTGCTTTCGAATCGCCCGCCGAATCTGCACCAAACACTTACTACAGCAGAGACTGGCCAACCGCATCAGTTCGCGCAAGACGCCGCCGCTGTTGAGAATAATCTGCTGCTCAATCTCCGGCTCCATCAGATCTGGAGGAAGACGCTTCCGCAAAATTTCCTGAAACACCTCCACCTCTGACTCAACAGGTTCAGCGTTGGGGTCGCGATTGGCTCTTTTTGGAAAAAACTTAGCCACTCGCATCAGCTCAATCTTATTGGTTTTACCCTTGATGACATTGAGAAACGTGAGATTACGAATGGCGGCAATAGGAATTGTATAGATGATGCCAAACTCAGGCTGAAACAGAGGGTTGATGTTGTTGCAGTAGATTTTTTCGACTAGCTCTAGATCAAGCTTGTCTAAGTCATCGATCACCACGAGAATAGGCTTGTCGATGTCAGCTCGAATGGCAATGGCAATTTCGTTGATGCGATCGATCAGATCCGAAATTTGTCGCTCAAACTTGGTCTTAATTTCATCTCGGATGACGGCATTTGCCTTGAGGATAGATTTGATTTGTAGAAAAAACTTGACGATGGCATTTAAGCCGCCTCCGACTTCAGCTTTGACTTCCAGATCCGCTTCAATGGTTGACGTTTCTAGACGAGTCTGTTCGCCAAACCAGCGATAGAAAGCCTTTTTGATGGATGGCTTAATCTTTACGTTTCGGTCTTCTG
>JBARXP010000207.1:0-2372 GCA_049647405.1 Elainellaceae cyanobacterium
TTGCCATTTCGAGGATTACCCATAGCTGCTGATCCCAACACTGTAATATCAGCTTATCTCCTGACCATTCACCTCTTGACAATCATCGCTTTTGTTTAACTTGACACCAATGGGCATTGCCATGCCCCTCCAAAAATCATTCGCTAGTTGGCAATCTCCTCAAACCTAAACCCTATCTCAATCGCCCTACTCCGCCCACGCGCCAATTACACCAATCTAAAGTGAGCCAAAACGCGATACCACGTGGCGTAGCCTTGGGGGTTGAGATGGAGCCCGTCGGTGGTTAGATCAGCTCTCAGGTTGCCTTGGGAGTCGGCAAAATAGGGCTGTAGGTCGAGAAACTGTACACCTTCCTGTTGGGCGATCGCCTCTAGCTGCCGATTAATGGGCTGAATGCGATCGCTCGGCAGATAGTGCAGTCGGGTCGGCAAGATCGAGTGAACCACAATTTGAGCTTGAGGATGCTGCTGGCGCAGACGCCGCATAATATATCGCTGATCGTTGAGCAACTGAGCATCACTGACGCCCCGACGCAGATCGTTGATCCCCAACATGACGTGAATCGTATCGGGACGGGTGCGAGAAAACAGCGATAGCCGCCGAATCGTGCCCGCAGCAGTGTCTCCCGAAATGGACTGGTTCAGCCAAAACCGATAGCGGGCCATGTAGTCAGACGGAAACCACAGGCTGATAGAATCGCCCAGCAAAACGGTGAGACGGTTGTTGCCCTGGCCGCGCGCCATCGCATTGGCTTCTTGAGCCAAGAGCTGCACCCAGTCTTCGTGAGACGGCTGATAGGTGGCATTGCGCCACTGCTGGGCAAAGCTGTCGGTGTCGAGGCGAGTGTAGCTGCGGCCTGCCCGCAGAGCCACCCATCGCTGCCGAAAAAATTGACTGCCCGAAGCCGGACGCACGGCTTTGGTTTGGGGTACGGCGATGCGGGCTAGGAGGGGCGATCGCTCCTCTGATGAGTCCATTGGTGAGTCAATTTCTTGTGGCAGCACCGCAGTCAGCTCATGAGACACAGGCAAAATATTGGGACGGTCTGAGGCATTTTGGGTGTTGGCGTCAGCCGCAATGGGCAGCATACCTGCAGCAACTTCACCCGCAGCAACTTCACTCGCAGCAAGAGGTTTTGGTGAATGATTCTCGTCAGTGCTAGAAGGCACTGCACTGGGAAGAGGCACAGAGGCCGCGCCAGATGTCACGCCAGATGTCGCGCCAGAGGCCGCGCCCAATACCGCATCGGATGCCTCAGGCAACACGTCAATGCTCAGGGGAGGGCTGATAGCCGGAGACGGTGAACCATGAACTACCCCTGCATTTTCGGGTAAGGTGGGCACCCGAAGAGACGGTTCTGAGATGGCCGGAAGAGATAGCTGTGGCGCACGATCGTCCCTCAGTGATGAACGAGTCTGATTGACCTGAACTGACGGGTTCAGAGAGACATCATGCTCCTCTGACTCTGTTTCTGACTCTGGAACAGAGGGAGTCGTGTGAGGCCGCAAGGGATATTGCAGCGGCTCGGCAGCCGCAGGCACGGCCTGCTCTGAGGCGAGAACGGGTTGCTCTGATGCCAGAGAGGGTAGGGGCGATCGCCCATCGGCAATGGGTGATGAGCTGAATTCTGGGTCTTGCCGTTCTACCGCAACCCATCGAATCGAGCCTTGACTCGCATTTTTGCTGAGCTGCTGGAGGGCGATCGCCGATCGGCCTTCTGCATCGCAGTCATGTTCAGACGCAACCGCTGCCGTTGACGGAGGGGCGAGTGCCGCCGACATTTGCTGAGCTTGTTGTTTGGCCTGAGAGGCCGCAAGAGCGGCAAGTAAACATAGATCACTCATAGCATTGGGGCAAGTTTCTATCGTCGTCTCAACATGGCGTGTGAGTGCTTCCCTGCATACTGTTTATGCCAGCGATCGCCCAGTGATTCAGGACAGTTTCTCATCTGTTCTCAAAAAAGAGGGGTCATTGTTATGGCAATGTTATGGCAATACGCAGATAGATGAGGACAGATATTTTTTGGGGAAGCCGTGCGGTGTGCGGCTTCCCCAAAAAATATGGGTTTTAGATCAGCGCGTAGCGCCATATCGTTCAATAGCGGTCTACTGCGATCAACCCTGGGATTCGCCCGCAAAGGTTCGCCCTGAGTAGTAGAATAAAACCGTTGTGTTCTGGAATACGAGCCTTGATCGAGCGCTATACCCTGCCCGAAATGGGCGATTTGTGGACAGACACGTATAAGCTCAAAACGTGGCTTCAGGTTGAAATCGCGGTTTGCGAAGCCCAGGCTGATCTCGGCTACATTCCTGCCGAAGCCGTTGAGACCATTAAAGAAAAAGCCCAGTTTGATCCCCAACGGGTGTTGGAGA
>JBARXP010000208.1:0-6119 GCA_049647405.1 Elainellaceae cyanobacterium
CTTCAGTAACCGTAGGCTTGTAGTAAAACGTCATTGCGAATCCAGTCGCAAACTGGATTAGAAAACATGTCAGCGTGATTCCGCCTAGACAGTAAAAGATATTGACGTGGGGAGGAACGTACTTAGAGGAGATATCGTCGGCGAGTGCCTGAATCTCAAGTCGTTCATCAAACCACTGATATGTCTTGGAATTTGTTACCTGCTTAGTAAACATGGAAGATTATGTACCGGACAGTATTCTTAGATTCAGTACTAAAAAATGTAACACAGTCTCTAAGGAGTTTTAGCAGGCTCGATCGGCGGTTTTTAAAGTTTTTTTGAGTAGCGCTCAATCGTACTCTGCAAAAGACTCTGGAGTTCCTTGTGGGGCGGCATATTCGAAAGCGGGGAATGAATAAGCTACCTGAGCATTTGAAACAGAACTTAATATTTCCGTTGTCTCGCATCGTGGCCTAATTTTCGACACGCAGCCTCTCTGGCAGGGTTTAGCATCCCTATTCTTGCGACAATCATGTGGTCAGGATGTGAGTGGTCAAGATGGCCTAAACAGAAAGAAGATTATATGCTCAGTACCGCACTGAATCAGACTCTTATGTTGAATGATGAGAATCCCACGAGTCAGTCTTATGCTTCGCTTGTAATCTAGTTACAACTTTAACCTGCATCTCTTCTGCGAGTCGAGCCATGAGGTGCCTGGTACATAACACGATCGCACGAATCACCACTCAGCCTGGGTCAGCTAGTCACAATTATCATGGTAACAACTCCATTGGCAGTGCGCTTTCAGCAATTTTTTCTGGCTCCAGTGACCAAAAGTCGAGATACTCGCGTCGTGTTTTGGTTTGGGCTCAGCCTGTTCGTAGCGCTGATTTACAGCTTGATTGCTTTGCAAGAGCCGTTAAACAATGCCTATGTAATCCACGATGACGTGCGATCGCACGTTTTTTGGATGCATCGCTTTTTTGACCCGTCGCTCTTTCCCAACGACCTGATTACCGATTATTTCCAATCTGTTGCGCCCGCAGGCTATGTCACGCTATATCGCAGCATGGCCTCCCTGGGAATCGACCCGCTGATATTTAACAAAATTTTGCCGCTGCCGCTCGTCCTAATCACCGTTGGGTATTGTTTTTGGTTAGTCATGAGCCTGTTCCCGGTACCTGCTGCCGGGTTCTTAGCCTCAGCCTTGTTTACTGAAACGATTTGGTCGGTCAACGATGTGTCGTCTGGCACACCCAGAGCGTTTCTATATCCTCTGCTGATGGCATTTTTGTACTATCTGGCGCGGCGATCGCTCATTCCTAGCCTGGGCTGCATTATTTTGCAGGGGCTTTTTTATCCCCAATGCCTGTTTATCTCAGGCGGCATTCTGCTGCTGCGGTTAATTCGATGGCAGGAAGGGAAATTTTGCTTATCGCGCGATCGCTCAGACTATGTCTTTTGCGGCCTAGGGTTAGGACTTGTATTTCTGATGCTGCTGCCCTACGCGTTGAAAATATCGGATTATGGCCCGGTCGCAACCCTACCCGACGCCCGCAGTCTACCGACGTTACAGCACACCTCTCGCAAAGACTTTTTCCATCCCAATCTGTGGAACTACTGGGTCTGCAATGAGCGGTCGGCACTCTTCCCTATGGAGTGGTGCCTGGAGCCATTTCCGCCCCACGGCTGGCTGGCGATCGCCCTCGTGCCGATGCTGTGGCTATCGTCCCGATTTCCGTTAGGCAACCATCTATCTAGCCGCGCCGCAGTCCTCGTACAAGTCATCGGCGCATCGGTCGGCATGTTTATCTTGGCTCATGCCCTCCTGTTTCGGCTGCATCTGCCCAATCGATATACAAAACACAGTTTTAGGATTGTGCTTATTGTGGCAGGGGCGATCGCCTTCACCATTGCTCTCGACGCTCTGTTTCGCTGGGCCATCAGTCGGTGGCAGAGTCGAACATCTCTGGCTGCTGGCGGAGGCATGACCCTTTGGCTTGCGCTGCTGCTGGCCTACCCCTGGCTGATCGGAGGGTTCATCAATCCAGATTATGTGACAGCAGAGCCAGCCGCCATCTTTACGTTTTTTTCAGAACAGCCCAAAGACATTGTTGTGGCCTCACTGTCTGAAGAAGGCAACAATATTCCGGCGATCTCAAAGCGAACGGTGCTGATCAGCTCAGAGACAGCAAATCCCTACCATATGGGCTATTACGAAAAGATTTGGCAGCGGCAGCAAGATGTCATGCTGGCACACTACAGCCCTGCTCTGAGGGATGTGAAAGCCGTGATTGAGACCTACGGCATAGACTTCTTTTTGCTCGATTCAGATGTCTTCACGCCGCAATACGTCGGAGATGATGAGTGGCGAAGAGAAACGCAGCCCTTTGCAAACCAGGCTGTGGAGCGATTAGAGAAAGGAGAAGCCAGCGCATTGGAGCGGCTCACCCCCCAATGCACCGTGTTAGAGGTCGAGGGAATGAGAATTTTAGAGGCTGACTGCATTCTTTTAGCAACCGAAGAAGACGCCTAATGTTCTAACCGTCCTAATGTTCTAACCGTCCTAATGTTCTAACCGTCCTAATGTGGATTAGCGTTTTGGATTCTTTCAAGCCTTGAAGCACGATCAAACCGTTGTGGGCGTTGCAGCAATCTAGGCGCAGCCTTTCGGGATAAATCCATTCATATCGTTGACATTCAACCTATTGCGCGGTCATTCATCCATAACTGTTTTCGTCTTCAATCTTTAGTCGTTACTTCAGCTCGATGGTCAACCAGGATGGACAGCCAGCGAGTAGCGGCTGAAATCCCGGAGTTTGAGCTACCGTATGAGGGAATCAATGTAGGATTTCAAATCTTAATGGCATAATGGCAGACCTCAATGTCGGAAACTAATCGATGGCGATCGCCCGTCTTCTGACGTTGTGGTTCTAATGTCAGACTAGATTGATGAACCATTGATTTGCGAATGATTCGCGAACCATTATTCATCGCCTCAGCCCAGGCTTCTCTGGCGTTTGAGACTATTTTCCTAAAAGCCGAAAATTTCCTTCCTCCGCCTATGAACGCCTATCGGTCGAAATCGCTGCTCATTGTTACAGGCCTTGGGGTGACGGCACTGGCAGTCGGTCTTGCCATTCCTCTGATCGGCCTACGAAGCAACTCACCCAATACTTTGCCTTGGTCGGCAGAAAACCCGTCTGTACAGTCTGACCAACTCGATGACCCAGACTCTCGCGTCTTAGCCATTGCCTCTAAATCTGATGCCGAGCAACGAAGGACGACGCTAGAGGCGATCGCGACAGGCCAGCCTCTGCCCGATGGCACGACCTCAGCCCAAGTGTCTCAGATTGACCGCTATCGGGCGCGTTACCTCTTAGCCCATGACTTGATTGCTCAAAACCAGGGAGGGTCGGCCCTGCCGCTACTAGAAAACCTGGAAACAGAGTATCCCATCATGGCAGCGCCGATTTTAGCAAAACGGGCTGAGGCTGAAACGGCTAGCGGTGACTCAGAAGCGGCAAAACAAACCTGGGAGAGGCTCGTGGCAGAATATCCCGACAGTCCTATAGCGGCTGAGGGACTGTTTGCCCTGGGGCAATGGGATGAGGCGATCGCCCAGTTTCCAGGCCATCCTCGCACGTTAGACATTGCTGAGACTCGACTCCAAGAAGACCCCAATCAGCCTCAGTTGCTGCTGCTCATCGCCCGTCATGGAATTCATCGCTCTGACTATATCGATGTTCTTGATCGGCTGAAAACAGAATTTTCCGACCAGCTTCAGCCCCAAGACTGGGAAGCCCTCGGCTATGGTTATTGGGAAAAGTGGTACTACGGCAGTGCAGGGTCAGCCTATGAGAAAGCGCCCGCGACCCCCCTCAACCGCTACCGAGCCGGACGAGGAGCCCAGCTCGGGCAGAGAAATGGAGATGCGATCGCCGCTTACAAGCGCCTCGCTCAAGAATTTCCAGAGGCAGAAGACACCGCCCAGGGCCTCATTCGTCTCTCGCAACTGGTGCAAGCTGAAGAAGCCATTCCCTATCTCGACCAGGTGATCGAACGATTTCCTGACCGCGCAGGAGATGCCTTGCTAGAGCGAGCCAAGCGCCTCGACCAGCTCCAAAGCGCTGAGTCAGCCACCCAAGCTCGGGAATCGCTGCGGACTCAATACAGCGACTCTGACGCGGCAGCAGAGCTGCGGTGGCAGCAGGCTGAAGCAGCCCAGGAAAGTGGAGATCTGGAACTAGCCTGGAAATGGGCCAGTGAATTGGTGACTCAAAACCCCGACAGCGACTGGGCTCCTGAAGCAGCCTTTTGGGTGGGCAAATGGGCCAGCCAGCTCGGTCAGAGGGAAGATGCCAAGACTGCATTTGAGCATGTGTTGAAGCAATATCCTCAGTCTTACTACGCTTGGCGATCAGCGGTGTATTTGGGGTGGGATGTCGGTGATTTTACCTCCATTCGCACGAAGATCCCTGCGTTGACTGAGCCCGATCTGCGAGCAACCCTGCCGTCGGGTTCAGAAACCCTCAACGAACTCTATCGCCTAGGCCAAGACGAAGACGCTTGGGGCATGTGGCAAGTCGAATTTGACTCGCGGATGGAGCCATCAGTGGCGGAGCAGTTTACCGATGGGGTGATGCTCATGGGCATTGGCGACAATCTAGAAGGGATCTTCATGCTCGATAGCCTCGACTGGCGACCCAAGATCGAGGCCAATGCAGAGGCAGACAGCACGCTCGACTTCGACACCGTGAAGAACACCCGCGTCTACTGGCAGGCGCTGTATCCCTTCCCTTATCAAGACACCATTACTGCCTGGGCTCAAGAGCGATCGCTCAATCCTGTTTTGGTTACAGCACTGATTCGCCAAGAGTCGCGTTTTGAGCCTCGGATCAAGTCTGTAGCTGGCGCAACTGGGCTGATGCAGGTGATGCCCGCTACGGCAGACTGGATTGCTCAGCAAACAGGCAGCAGCGACTACACCATGTCAGACCCAGAAGATAACGTTGAGTTTGGCACCTGGTATCTCGACTACACCCATCGAGAATACGACAGCAACTCCCTCTTTGCTGTTGCCAGCTACAATGCTGGCCCCGGCAATGTTGCCAACTGGATTCAGCGCTTCGGATTTAGCGATCCAGACGTATTTGTCGAACAAATTCCTTTCCCAGAAACCAAAGGCTACGTTGAGTCTGTCTTTGAAAACTACTGGAATTACCTCAGGCTCTACAATCCCGAAGTGGCGAAACAGCTCGCCCGCTATTCTCCAGCGCAGGCTGAGCTTGTCGTGAGCACAGATCAGGGATCGGCTCCAAAATAAACGGAGAACCGAGTCAGATGAGAGGCAATGAAAACCTTTGGGCTTCATTGCCTCTGGCTTCATCTCAATAGAGCGTCGCCATCAGCAGCTTGCGATAGTGACGCGTCAGCGGATGGTTGTCGCCCAAAATGCCAAATAGGGTTAACAGCGACTTGCGAGCCGCATCATCTCGGTAGGCGCGATCGCGACTCACCACTTCTAGAAATAGTTGCATCGCCGTTTCAAAGTCTTGAGCTAAGGCTGACTGCGCGGCTTTGAGAAAAACCTGATCCACCTCGGTTTCAGGCTTAACCTGCTGCACCACTCGCTGAAGCTGCACCATGCCCAGCAACGTGCGGGCTTGAGGCGCATAAAGGCGATCGCCCGCATCCGCTAACCCTTGCAAGCGTTGCTCTGCCCCGTCAAAGTCGTTTTGACCCAGCCGAAACTTTGCCGCATCTAGCTGCAACTGTTGATTTTGAGGATAGTGCTCCATCAGAGTCGAAAACTGAGCATTGGCCGCCTCGACATTGCCTTGGGCGATCGCCTGCTGCAGCCGATCCATTCCTTCTTCCAACGCCGATTTGAGTCCTAAGCCTGCCAGTAACGAGCGGATCTGAGGCTCTTGGAGTACCCCGACAAACCCTGGCTTCATCTCGCCCTGATGCACAATCCGAACATCAGGCACCCCCTCCACTCGATAGGCATTCGCCAGATCAGGATTTTGGTCAATATCAACCTTGGCTAATACAAAGTCATACTCCTTCACCAGCTTTTCTAGCATTGGCTTCAGCATCTGACACGGCCCACACCAAGTGGCGTAGAAATCAACCAG
>JBARXP010000209.1:0-1866 GCA_049647405.1 Elainellaceae cyanobacterium
GGTCGCTACCGACGCTTGAGCAAAGATTACGAATATTTACCCACGACTAGTGAGATGATGTTGTACGCAGCCATGGTCAATCTCATGATTAGGAGGCTGGCCTAAGACTTCTCAAACACCTTCTTAGAGTCAGATTGCGATAGACTTGCTCAATCGGAAAACTCAGATTGATACTTTTGAGTTCGATGACATCCCCTTCTTTATAGTTGTAAATCACCCATTCACCCGCATCATTTTTGTGATACAAATCCATTTCGATACGGGTGGAGCTAACTAACAAATAATCTTGTAAAACCGGGTTATTTCGATACAGCCTAAACTTGCCGCCGCGATCGCAAGCTTCAGTACTGCTAGACAACACCTCTACGAGTAAGCAGGGATAGGTAAAGTAGTTGGGTGTCGATTTATCTCGCTCGTCACAGGTTACGCTCGCGTCGGGATAGGTATAGTTTTGGGTGTCGGCAATATTGACCTTGATATCAGAATTGCCCGTGATGCAATCGCTGGTTTCTAAATGGGCATCCAACAAGGCAGTCAACCGAATAGCAATGCGACCGTGATTAACGCTGCCGCCACCCATGGCATAGATTTCGCCATCAATATATTCATATTTTTCTATCTGCTTTTCTTCCCAATCAAAGTATTTGTCTGGGGTCAGGTGCGGCAAGTTTTGGGGGACTGAAGTGGTCATAAGCTTAGATCTTCGTCAATGCTTACTGGGGCAAAATATGGCTGGTATCGATTGCTTTAATTTTGATTTTAACGGTGCATCCAAGAGTCCACTTTGTCGGCTCGAAGCTATCTTGGGCGATCGCCCTATTCCAGCCCATCTAACTTAGAAGGATTTTTCAGCGCCCAGTTCATTTGCCTCAAGACGCCGCGCAGCATCGAAACCTCGGATTCAGAGAGGTGTGCTCGGTTGAAAAGTCGCCGTAGCTTCTTCATGCGGCTCTCTGCCGTGTGGGGATAAAGATATTCAACCGTGAGCAGGAGCGATTCTAGATGTTGGTAGTAGCCTTCGAGGGCATCGAGAGTGGCTTCAGGTTCTGACGAATATGCAGAGAAATCGGCAGCCGCGATCTGGTCTTGTCGAGGCAGTTCAGTCTGATCGTGAAGGGAGGATTCGGAACCTGCGGACTGTTCAGCGGCTAGGGCAATCTGATGCAGCTCGTAGCAGCAGATGGCGATCGCCTGAGCCAAGTTTAGCGACGGGTAAACCGGACTGGTTGGAATCGTAAGACAGCGTTGGGCATAGTTCAACTCGACGGTGCTGAGGCCGCGATCTTCGGGGCCAAAAATTAGGGCTGACACAGGTGGGGCATCCGAATTGTTGCTGCTTTTGATATCGTGACCCAGCAGCCAGGGCAGCACTTGGCGAGGCGGCTCGAAGGGCATATCTAAAGTTGTGCGATCGCGCCCAATGGTTGCCACAGCCCGTTGACAGCCAACCAGTGCATCTGGAATCGAAGGAACTTGTCGTGCGGCAGCTAAGACATCATCTGCATGAACGGCCATGTTCTGCGCGTCTTCGTCGGTGGGTTGACAATGAGGCTTCACAAGCACCAGTTCCGACAGCCCCATATTTTTCATGATGCGGGCGGCAGACCCCAGGTTCATCGATCCCGCAGGCTCGACCAACACAATCCGAATTGGAAAAGCCGCGAGCGGATTGCTGAGGGGGAAAGACAGATTTTCGGTGAGAGTGTTGGTCATAATGGGTAATACGTAGCACGAATTTTAAAGAGCAACCCGGAAATCTGCATGGGACGTAACCGTTCAAAATCTGACTTGCCGACTAAGCTTTGCCCCGTGTGTCAGCGTCCGTTTGAGTGGCGCAAGAAATGGAAAGACTGCTGGGATGACGTG
>JBARXP010000210.1:0-4261 GCA_049647405.1 Elainellaceae cyanobacterium
TTCGGGTGACGATTTTCCCTCTCGCTCCCAATCCAGCCCGCACAACGAACCCGTGCGCCATCTGCTCTACGGCTCACCCAAAGCCATCCAGATCGTGATCAAAACCCTGCACCGTCTGGGCTACGCCGACCCCAACGAATGGAGCCGCCCCATGCCCACAGAGCGCCCCGGCGAAATGATGTGCATTCTCACCAAGACTGTACAGATTGAGTAGACCTAAACCGCTTGGGATGGGCGCATCCGTGCTCATCCCAGAAAGCGATACGGGTGATGCCTAAGTCAGCGATCGCCCATCCAAGGCAAAAATCAGAAATCAGAAGCTTGCGTAGGGTGGATAAAAGGGCAACGCCCGTACCCACAAATTCCGAATGAAATAAAAGCAGCATCAGCAGTTAGCGCGATCGCCATCGTTACACTACGGTCGCCCACTAACGCGATCGCCAATTGAGGAGTGCGATCGCCCACGCAACACAGCAAACACCAGGGAGCATGTCACTTTTGCGCCCTCACCCTAAATCCCTCTCCCAGTAAGGTCTCCTGTGTATACATAAGTCCGCAACGTTGACCTATCCGAGAAGTGATCCCCCCTAGCCCCCCTTAAAAAAGGGGGAACCAGACTCAAAGTCCCCCTTTTCAAGGGGGATTTAGGGGGATCTTGCAGAGTCTCACGCATAAAAATGAGATGTGTACACACAGGAGCCCAGAAGGGGAGAGAAACTTTGAATCTCTTGCTCCCCTTCTCCCAACGTTGGGAGTAGACCGAAAGGCGCGCGTAGGTCTAAGACCGTGCGTAGCAGCAGGGGCTGGGGGATGAGGGGATTTCGAGAGAGTTGCAAACCTGACATGCTCACAAACACCATCCATCTAGCGCGACACTCTCAAATCTCTATCGATATCCCCTTTCTGCTTTCTGCCCTCTGCCTTCTGCCTTTCCAAAGTCCCCTTGCGGGGTGATGAGGGCTTTAACACCCATTAAAGACGCTAACGGGGACGATGTTAGTTTCCGTCCCCTTGCGGGGTGATGAGGGCTTTAACTGGTGTGGGTTTAGCGGCTCGGCGTCTGCCTCAGGTTTCCGTCCCCTTGCGGGGTGATGAGGGCTTTAACACGGTAGACCATTGGTCTCATCAAGAAACGCTTACGTTTCCGTCCCCTTGCGGGGTGATGAGGGCTTTAACAACCATGCTTATAGTGGTCATATCCATAAAAAAGAGTTTCCGTCCCCTTGCGGGGTGATGAGGGCTTTAACTCTTAATGCACTGCCAGTCAGTGCCGCCTCCACATACTGTTTCCGTCCCCTTGCGGGGTGATGAGGGCTTTAACAAAAGTACAATAAGGACATCCGCGATGGCGGCGGTTTCCGTCCCCTTGCGGGGTGATGAGGGCTTTAACCCTCGGCTTTTGAAAAGCCTACTCAGCAAGCGTTTCAGAAGCCGTTTTTGCACACCTCATTTTTTGGTGTCAATAACGGCGCTCCTTTGTCAATAAGCCTACGGAAAAATCGGCTGAAACGCTGATGTGACAAGGGCTGTGAACAGTTCGACGGAATAATGCGGTTTTCAAGGTTCGGTCTATACTGCACACCTTAACAGAGCCATGCCTAACTTTAGTCTTTGTGTAACAAGATCATCATAATCGCTCTTGTAGAAGCAAAACAGAATATCCCTTCCCAAAAAGCATCAGAATCTTACTTTTCCCACTTCATTAGACGGTAGATGTCTTGTTCGACAGTGAGTAGAGCGACATCGTTCCTGATTGCTTCCAATGCATTAAGCCAAGTCAAGCGCCTGGATACAGAAACCATGCAGGGTAAATCAGATTCCTAACCAGGACTAACTCTCTACCCCGCATCATGGCGACTCCTCGATCAATATTCTGACGGCAGCAACAGCGTCCCTTGCTGAAGGTAGAGCGTGATAGATGGCAGCGGAAAATCCGTAAACTCAATCTCTTGAGTCACCGCAATATCTCCCTGATCTCGCTCACAACTCAGCACAGCCGATCGATCGGCATTGACCGTCAATCTCCAAAACTGAATCTCCTGGAGCATCGGGTCATCCCGAACTTGAGAGTCCAATTGCCACGAGGCAATGGCCTCTACCAACCAGTAAGCTCTACCCTGTTCCGCCAGATATCGAACTCCCTCCGTAAATCGGATATTGAACAGCGGATGTTTATGAAAGGTCTCACTTCCGGTGAATTGAGCTAAATCTGCTTCATTCAGATCACGTTGAGGATTGGTCATACGGGTACATCCTTTCAGGATTGACAACCCCTGAATTGCCAACGCAATTCAAGACCATGCTTAGTAAACCTTCGGTAAAATCCTTTTGTGTGTTACCCAACATGGGGTCTGTCCCCATGCCCATGCGACTACCCGGTTTTGAATGTGGCAGGCAGAATACCGGATGATTCAGCCTCAACTCAACTCTTCACTACGATTGACAGACCTCATCCAATCCTTAAGATTGAGCTTCCACTTGTGACCTTTCTGGAGAGCATAAATGCTGTGGGATATGCAGATTGGCAACCTGTCAGAAGTGCTGATGGCTCTGCTGAGCTGCATTGCAACAGCGGCCAATATCTTCTTGTGGTTCACCACCCGTGAGACCGTTCGAATTCTGATTCGCCAGGTGAATCACCAGATTGCAAGCGAATATAGCTCCGCCCAGTTCAACCTTGTAGATGCCCATCGGCAATTATTCTTCGGAATTTTGACCCATTCATCGCTGCTCGAAGCGTTTACCGAAAGCAACAACCTAGACCCAAAGACCTGGACTTTGGAGAAGATTTCCGAATTTCTGATCAATCAAGCTTTAGTCTGCTATCTCAATTTCACCAATGGCATCATCAGTTCAGCTCACTTCGAAGGATTCAAGCGCGATGCTCGGTCATTGTTTGACCATCAGTCCGTTCGCACTCACTGGGAACGCATTAAGCCATTCCATTCAAATGAGTTTTGCCGATTCGTAGAGACCGAGTTGCTGTAATGGATACCTGTGGTGCAAAAGCAAAGCTCCCAACCTCAAACGAGATTAGGAGCTAAACGGCTGAGAGCAAAATCAACTCACGCCTGAGAACGCAGAAATGACAGTAGCTCAGGGCTAATTTCTACAACTTCTTCATGGTTTGCTACCGCTAGATTGGTGCGATCGCCATCGCTCAACCGATGACCTTGGACAAACACCCTACCCTGCTCGTCTTGATAGAGAGCAGGACACATGCCGCTATTGCATGGGCGCATGAGAATTTTCAATCCATTGTTTGAAGTCGCCATACAAACCTCCTTATCGGAACACAACTTCAGCAGACAGAGTGACTACTTTCAGACTGCTAAAAGACATCTGAATCAAATCAACTCCCCTAGCACAAAGCAACTCCTTCCAGAATTTTGAGCACAATTCAAGGGAGTGCCAAATAGTCACATAATTATTCTAATCGAAGTGTGACTATTTGGCACTCCTTCGATTTCATATCTTCTGCCACAATCTGAGCATGGGAAAGGCAGGCAAAGCTCTCAGGCAGATCATGAAGGCTTACAGAATAAGCCAAAACCGACTGGCTGATGCAATGGGAATCGATCGTTCAAATATCAGTCGTTGGGCCAACGAAACGAGAGATCCTGGGGCTGAAACTCTGCTAGAAATTCGCCAAGGACTACAAACGATTGATCCTCAAGCCGCTATGGATTTTATTGAACTCTTTTTAGAAGAGTCTAATGAGTGTTGAAAAATATATTCTGAATATCTTTGGGTGTAAATTGGGTGTAAGAATCGACGCAGATCTCTATAAGGCTTGCCAGAAAAGAATTTGTTTTAGCTTCCCAAGCTGAATGTCGTCGGTTCGAGTCCGATCATCCGCTTTTTAGATAAGACCTTTGCTAGAAAATAGTTCGAACCATTTCTCGGTAGATAAGGAGAGCTGCATTGAAATGGAAATACATCTCTGAAGATTGTGGCACTATTCACGTTGAAGAGTCGGTTGCTATAGCTGGGTGTGGGAAAAAGACTCGCTCGCTCTGGTCGTGGATAGCGTGGATGATTGTCTCGTGTTTGACTGTGATGGGGTGCAGTGCTGAGCCGTTTTCAAATGCGTCATCGCCTGGAGTGGACGAACATCAAGGGGCGATCGCCCTTACGGTGTCTGCGGCAGCGAGTCTGCAAGATGTTCTCAAGGCGGTTCAGCCTGCATATGAAGCAGCGCATCCTGACAACGAGCTGGTGTACAACTTTGCATCATCTGGTTCTTTACAACAGCAAATCG
>JBARXP010000211.1:0-9606 GCA_049647405.1 Elainellaceae cyanobacterium
CTGCTTCGAGGTGAGAGGCCGTGATGACCCACAGATTTTCCCAGCCGCCTGCGAGAGGAAGGAGACGCTCTGCTGTTGACTGGAGTAAACTCTTGCCGCTGCCGTCAAGACTGAGAAACTGCTTGGGGCGTTGCTTGCGGCTTACAGGCCAAAATCGTTCTCCCTTGCCACCTGCCAAAATTACTGGAATCATGCGCTTCTCCTAACGATAGGGTTGAGTCTACTCCGGCCTTATCATGCCCTGATTCTCGCCAAATTTGACGGATAAGCCAGAATCTGGATGATCCGGAATTTGCGGATGGACATCTTCGTTGTGTGAAGGAATAGGCATTAAGAATAGGCCGTACGGCAGAACCGTGAACCATGATGTGAGTTTAATGTCGTGATGCGACTAAAAAATTCTCACTATCTACTATGATGTGAGTGAAGAAATATTAAGGGCGTTTGGCTTAGCCGATCGACGAGTATTTCTTCACCCAAGGTAACGAGTTTTAGAGGCAAGCGTATCTCGACCTTCTGTCATCGACAGGGTTAATCCGTTGTTTCTCAGGTAATGCCAGACGAACTGGAAAAATGAGTGTGCAATTGTGGTGTTAGATACTGCGCGTGAGAACTCGTTGAAGTCAAGGTTAAGAAGAATATTTGATCTTGATTTGACTCTAGTAAAGGGCTGACGGACGAGTCAAAAACGACGAGTCGAATCTTAAGTCAAGAGTGAAAATGGTGTGAAATGGAGTGAACCGGATGCAGCGTAAAGGGGCGTATCCACCCGAGGGGTCAGACAAGCCAGCTAATTTAGCGTCTAATTACCAGTCAACTCAGCCTCAATCTGATGCGAAGCAGCCGTCATGGATGCGCCGCTCGATTTGGGCTTTGGGTTTTGGGACAACGGCGATCGCCTCCGCAATCGTAGGTCTGGCTCTGAGCCTTACCTTACCGTTGCCTGAGCGGCTCGTGTCGGGCGAGACAGCACAGCCGCCGTCTTTACCCGAACTGTTGAAAAAAGGGGTGCGTCATCGCATTACCCGTCCGGTCAACATCCTCGTTATGGGTATTGACGAGGTTCTAGAAGCAGAAGAAAATACCGACGAAGTGTTTGCAGGCCGCAGCGACACGATGATTCTGGCTCAGGTTAACCCTGACACTCAGTTGGTAAGTCTGTTGTCAATTCCGCGTGATACCCAGGTTGAGTTTCCTGATCGACGACAGGTTTCGAAAATCAACCATGCCAACTGGATCGGTGGCCCTCGTCTCGCCGCTGACGTGGTCAGCTACAACCTGGGTAACGTCACGGTTGATCGCTATGTCCGCTTTAGCACCGATGCCTTTAAAGAACTGGTAGATCTGTTAGGCGGCGTTGAGGTCTTTGTCCCCAAGCCGATGAAGTATGAAGACCAGACGCAGAAGCTGTTCATCGATCTCGACCAGGGCTTGCAGGTGTTAAATGGAGAAGAAGCAGAGCAGTTTGCCCGATTCCGTAATGATGAATATGGCGATATTGGTCGCGTGCAGCGGCAGCAGGTGCTGATTCGGGCATTGCGCGATCGCCTCACCAACCCTTCAGTGATTGCCAAGATTCCTCAAATTCTTGAGCTTCTCCAAACCAAAATCGATACTAATCTCACTCCTCAGGAAATGCTGGCTCTCGCGACATTTTCATTAGATGTTAACCGCGATGATTTGCGGATGGTCATGCTGCCTGGGCGATTCAGTCGTCAACAGGAATATACGGCCAGCTACTGGCTGATGGAGCCCAGTAGCGTTGAGCGCGTGATGGAAGATTATTTTGGCGTCAATTCTGTCACCTATGCCAGCAATGCGGTCGTCAATGATGGGCCTTCATTCCGAGACCTCCGCATCGCTGTACAAAATGCGTCAAGCGATCCCCAGGTGGCGAGCGAAGTCGCTCAATACCTCAGAGAGCGAGGCTTTAGCAACGTCTATATCGTTAGAGATTGGCCCGAGCAAAACATTCAAACCAACGTTATCGTGCAACGAGGTGATCTGTCCGGCGCGGCACGTTTGGAAAATGTGTTGGGCTTAGGTGAGATTGTTCCTTCGTCTACGGGTGATCTCGGCTCTGACTTCACGATTCGCGTGGGCAACGATTGGCTCCAAGAACCTGACTTAGAGCTCTAAAGGCTGAGTAAAGAAGAGCGCTGTTGGCGATCGCGACATCTCTACACTAATCTTTACAGAATTCTACAGAGATGGATTCTACAGCGTTAGCGCAGATCTGGCTCTTGAAAAAACACTTTGTCGCTGTGACTCACTACTTTTCCTGTGAAAACCTTCAGGAATTCAGTCATGCACTCCTGTAGATCATGCTAACGGGAGGTGAGTGAACCCACTGATAGGCCATGTTCAATCAGCCATGCTTTAGATTGCTGATAGCCTAAGCCACTCTATATCAGAGTGTCAGGCTGATGTGCCAAATCAACGTGGCATCTCAACGTACGCGATCAGCGGTGCCAGAGTCTTATTCCAACCGCTCGTTCTTCAAACCAGTCCCTCTGTTATGTGCCAGTCGTATTTCAGCAAAAATTGCCGTTAGCTTTGCTTTATCGACGGTGTTCTAACCCTTTATCTCCATCCATTTAAGTTCTTGCATTGACTGACGTTAGTAAATGCACGGATTCAATTTATACCTGCCTGTTCTCTCTAGATGTTAATTCGTCTTCATTTGAGGGAATACTGACACCAGCAACAGGCTGCCCTCCTTGTTATCTGGAGTAACTGAGACGATCACTATGCCAGCAGAATCTATGCCAGCGAAACTTTATTCCATCGACTCAGAGACCGACTTGGGTCAGTCTCTGAAACCACTTGAAGCCCGCCAAACTCCGGAGGATGATAAGGATTTTGATCCTGAGCAGGCTGAAAGTGATTCAGTCAATCTAGATATTGATTTCCTAGACGATCCCAGCCAGAGCAAGAATGGAGGCCGTCGCACAACAGACTTAGTGCGAATGTACTTGCAGGAAATTGGAAGGGTTCGGCTGTTAGGCCGAGAAGAGGAAGTCTCGGAGGCCCAAAAAGTCCAGCGCTATGTTCGGCTCCTGGCTCAGTGCAAAGAAGTAGCGGAGCAAGACGAACAGTTTCAGCACTACGTCCGGTTGATTGAAATTCACGATCGCCTGCTTTCTAATCTAGGTCACCGCCCGAGCTGGAAACGCTGGGCAGCAGCAACAGCACTTGACGTAGAAGAGCTTAAGTTGGCGATCGCCACAGGTCAAGAAAAGTGGGCTGCCCTGGCAGACATCTCAGTTGAAGAACTTGAGCATGTTCAAACCCAAGGTGTTGCGGCTAAAGATCACATGATCAAGGCCAACTTGAGACTTGTCGTGTCCGTCGCGAAAAAGTATCAAAACCGTGGCCTAGAGCTGTTGGATCTGATCCAGGAAGGAACCCTGGGTCTAGAACGTGCCGTTGACAAGTTTGACCCCACGAAAGGTTATCGCTTTAGCACCTACGCCTACTGGTGGATCCGTCAAGGAATCACGCGGGCGATCGCCACTCAAAGTCGCACCATTCGTCTCCCCGTGCACATCACGGAGAAACTCAATAAGATCAAAAAGGCTCAACGGAAGATGTCTCAAAAAATGGGACGGACGCCAAGCATTGACGAGATCGCAAAAGAGTTAGACATGACCTCTCCTCAAATTCGTGAGGTCTTGCTGCGAGTTCCGCGCTCTGTGTCTCTGGAGACTAAGGTCGGCAAAGAGCGTGATACTGAACTGGGCGATCTGCTAGAAACAGACAGCATTACTCCCGAAGAAACGCTAATGCGGGAGTCGCTGCACCGCGACCTGCAACATTTGCTGACCGATTTGACGACCCGAGAGCGCGATGTCATTCGGATGCGATTTGGCCTGGGTGATGGTAATCCATATTCATTGGCTGAAATTGGCCGAGCCCTTGATCTGTCACGGGAACGCGTCCGCCAAATCGAAGCGAAAGCCTTACAAAAGCTGCGCCAACCCAAACGACGCAACCGAGTTCGTGATTATTTAGAAGCGTTAACCTAACTCAAATTTGACATTAAATGAGAAAACTCCGCTGAATCTGCATGGTGCGATTCAGCGGAGTTTTTTTACTTTTCTAAGCAGCGGTGCAACTTCATCAGGACTTATGCAGTTTATTGAACTGCATAAGTCCTGTTCATAATTAACGGACTGCTTGGTTTTGCTCCAGCGTCGGGGCGATCGCATAGGTAGAAGACGCGAGCTTAGACTGCGCTACCTGCTCATAAGCATTCAGCACTTGCGCATTCACCGCAACCGTCTTGACATCGTACATCTGGGTTGCCAGCTTCGGATAAAACCCGACCGCCAGAATTAACGATAAGAAACATGCCGCGATAAACACCTCACGAGGACTTGCATCCTCAAATGTCGCGTCTTCAGGCAGATCACAGCTATTGCCAAAACAAGCAGCGGCATCATTGCCCAACTCCTTGAGAGCCAGATCATCTAGATCACAAGACGGAACCACATCACACATCAAGTTTGCATCGGCACCGTAAAATACCTCGCGCAGCATAGAGAGGAGGTAAATTGGCGTTAAAATCAGCCCGACAGCCGAGAGAAACACAGTCACCGTGCGGAACACATCGCTGTATACATCGCTCGTTGTGAAACCTACAAACACGGCAATTTCGCTAGCAAAGCCACTCATACCCGGAAGTGCCAGCGATGCCATCGCCGCTACGGTGAATAAGGCAAACACTTTGGGCAGTGCCTGACCGATGCCTCGCATCTGGTTCATCATCATCGTGTGGGTGCGATCGTAGGTGACCCCTGCCAAGAAAAACAGCACCGCTGCAATCAACCCGTGGGACAGCATTTGCAGCATCGCACCGCTAATTCCTAGATCGGTGAAGGAGGCAATGCCCAGCAGCACGAAGCCCATGTGAGATATCGAAGAATAGGCGAGGCGACGCTTCATGTTGGTCTGAGCAAAAGAATTGAGTGCCCCATAGACAATGTTGACCACCCCTAAAATTGCCAGCACAGGGGCAAAGTAGACATGGGCATTGGGCAACAGTTCTAAGTTGATCCGAATGAGACCATAGCCTCCCATTTTTAGTAAGACCCCAGCCAAAATCATTGACACCGGAGACGACGCTTCTCCGTGGGCATCGGGCAGCCAGGTATGAAACGGGAAAATTGCCAGCTTGACCCCAAACGCAATTAACAGTCCGGCGTAGAGAAATAGCTCTAGAGCCAGCGGGAAGCTCTTTAGCTGAAGCTGAGCCATATCGAAGGTGGTCGCGTCACCGTAAAAGGCCATCCCCAGACCTGCAATCAAAATAAAAATAGAGGCGATCGCCGTATAGATAAGAAACTTAGTCGCAGCGTAACGACGGTTTTGGCCACCCCAAATGCTCACCAGCAGGTACACCGGAACCAGCTCAATCTCCCACATGATGAAGAAAAGCATGATGTCTTGAGCCACAAAAACGCCAACCTGAGCGGCGTAAAGCAGCAACATTAAGGCGTAAAAAAGATGGGGGCGACGATCAACGCGCCAAGCCGAGAGAATTGATAGAGTCGTGACAAGTCCAGCGAGAAGAACCAGCGGCGCAGAGAGGCCATCGACAGACACCGTCCAAGACAGCCCCAGTTGAGGCATCCAGGTAAATTGCTCAACGATTTGGAAGTCGGCACTGGTCGCATCGTAGTGAGACCAGAAGGTGTAGCACATCAGCATAAAGTCTGCGATGCCAACCCCTAGGGCATACCAGCGCACAACTTTACCCGTCTTGTCGGGCACAAGCGGAATACAAAGGGCAGCGAAGAGCGGCAAGAGAACAATAGCCGTCAACCACGGAAAAGAGTCCATTATCATGGCGATAAGAATAAATACCTATTCTATGCATGAATTTATATTACTGGACTCTGTCACTTTTCTTTATAAAAAATTCGCATTGATTCTATAGGAAAGTGGCTAATTGCCATGATGCAACTCGCTGATTCAACCCGCTGATGCAAGCCGCTGATTCAACTTGAGGGACTAAACCTGAGCCGCTTCAGAGATAGGTTCCTGCTCAGATTGAGATCCTACTTGCGATCCGATATGGGCTCGCCGAGCCTGAAACATGCCAAATCTACACAACCCCGATCCAAAGGCAAGCCGCATGAGTAGAATCGTTGGAACTTCTCGCACCGACTTCAAAAAGCCCGACAGCCCTGCCCTCAGCCACCCTTGGGGACGGACAATGCCCTCCCAGATCGTATCAAACCAAGACGGGAGGGTTTGCTGAGTCCAGTCAGCGGTGACCACTTCGCCCTCGACATATCCGGTGTCTTGAAGCAGTTCTGAAAATCTCTCAATACTAGAAAAAGCAGGATGTGCCCACTGATCGAGGAGCTGCTGCATCACCGGGCGCTCCCAAACGTTCAGCGGCTTTTGGCGATCGTCTCGCTGGTTCCAATCTGCAACGACCAAAATTCCCCCCGGCTTGAGGACTCGCAACAGTTCTCGGGCAAATCCAGCCTTATCGGGCATGTGAGGCCCTGCCTCAATCGACCACACCACGTCAAAACTGCCGTCTGGAAACGAGAGCGACATCGCATCATCTACCTTAAATTTGGCATCTAAGTCTTGAGGCGTCAGATCTTGAGCCCGCTTTACCTGCTGAGGACTGATCGTGACACCTGTGACCGAGAACTCATAGTCTCTAGCTAAGATGCGGCTACTGCCTCCAATGCCACACCCTACATCTAGCACGGTCGTGCTGGGAGGAAGATCAGTCAGGCCGCCCCAACGCACCATCTCATGGACAAAGTCAATCTTGGCCTTGATGAACTCCTTTGGTCGCGGCGGAGAGCCGTAGTGCCCAAGATGAATATGTTCTCCCCAGTAATATTCCAAGATGCCATCGTCAGTCCACTGGTCATAGGAGTTAGCCACCGTATCAGAAGACTGATAGCGACGGGCAGAAACTAGGTAGAGAGTAATCGCTACAGCGAAGAGAAGAAGGAGAATGATAAGGGCAACAAAAAAATTCATCAAGATGCAGTCGTTAAGATTTTTAACCGTCATCTCAATTATATGACTGCCACGGCCACTGGCTCCATGGATAAAACACCCAGGACTTAGACACAACTCGCCTATGCCTGAACAAACTGCGTCAGTCCTGACACCCGAGAAAATAGCGGAGACTAAAGAAAAGATAATTTCGCGTTCAAACTGAAGGCAAACCCAGTAAGGTTTTGAAAAGATACTAGAGCTTTAACGAGGGGAGTTAAAGCTATGCGGGAGCGATCGCCCGAGACCCATTAGGAGAAACTAAGACCTGCCGTTGAGTCTCTCCATGTACGAGTGTGTCATCGTCTCGCCTTCACTTTGACTCCCTTTCTCAACTCTGGAAGAGAGACTTGTAAATTTCTGGCTCCTCATTTTGCACTCTCAAGAAAAAGAGATGAGGGTCGTGCCAGACTTTACACCCGTCACGTGCTTCTCTTCATTGATAATCTTGTTCAACCCCTGAGTTTTATGACACAACCCACTATCGAATCGATTCTTCAAGAAAATCGCGTGTTTGCGCCCCCGGAAGAATTTGCTAAAAACGCCCACATTGGCAGTTTCGAAGCGTATCAAGCACTTTATGACAAAGCCAAAGCCGACCCGGCTGCCTTTTGGGAAGAGTTGGCCGAGCAAGAACTCGACTGGTTTGAGAAATGGGATACCGTGCTCGACTGGCAGCCCCCGTTTGTGAAGTGGTTTGAAGGCGGCAAGCTCAACATTTCTTACAACTGCCTCGATCGCCACTTGAAAACCTGGCGGCGCAACAAAGCCGCCATTATCTGGGAAGGCGAACCCGGCGATTCGCGCACGATTACTTACGCTCAACTGCATCGAGAAGTCTGCCAGTTTGCCAATGTGCTCAAAGGGCTGGGCGTCAAAAAGGGCGACGTGGTCGGCATCTACATGCCGATGATTCCAGAAGCGGCGATCGCCATGTTGGCCTGTGCCCGCATCGGTGCGCCCCATACCGTCGTGTTTGGTGGATTTAGTGCTGAGGCATTGCGCGATCGCCTCGTTGATGGCAAGGCAAAGCTAGTCGTCACCGCCGATGGGGGCTTCCGCAAAGACAAAACCATTGCTCTTAAAAAAGAGGTCGATAAAGCGCTCGAAAACGACGGTGCGCCCACAGTCGAAAACGTGCTGGTGGTGCAGCGCACTAAAGAAAAGATTCACATGGAGCCGGGGCGCGATCACTGGTGGCATGATCTACAGAAAAATGCCTCTGCTGACTGTCTGCCTGAGCCGATGGATAGCGAAGACATGCTGTTCATTCTCTATACCTCTGGCAGCACGGGCAAACCCAAAGGTGTCGTCCACACAACGGCGGGCTACAACCTCTACACCCACATGACCACCAAGTGGATCTTCGATCTCAAGGATGATGATGTCTACTGGTGTACAGCTGATGTCGGCTGGATTACAGGCCACAGCTACATTGTGTATGGCCCCTTGTCGAATGGCGCAACCAGCCTCATGTATGAAGGCGTGCCGCGCCCCTCAAATCCTGGCTGTCTCTGGGATATCGTGGAAAAATACGGCGTCAACATTTTTTACACCGCTCCCACCGCAATTCGTGCCTTGATTAAACTGGGCGAACATTTGCCAAATGCTCGCGACTTATCGACCTTGCGGCTGCTTGGAACCGTAGGTGAACCCATCAACCCCGAAGCCTGGATGTGGTATCACCGGGTGATTGGTAAAGAGCGCTGCCCGATTGTTGATACCTGGTGGCAGACCGAAACGGGGGGAATCATGATCACGCCGCTGCCTGGTGCCACCCCAACGAAACCCGGATCTGCGACCCTGCCATTCCCCGGCATTCTCACCGATATTGTGGATCTAGAGGGCAACCCGGTTGATGAGAGTTCGGGGGGCTACCTAGTCGTCAATCACCCCTGGCCCGGAATGATGCGCACGGTCTACGGCGACCCCGATCGCTTTCGCCGCACCTACTGGGAGCACATTCCCCCCAAGGATGGGCACTATCTCTACTTCGCTGGAGACGGAGCGCGCAAAGACAAAGACGGCTACTTCTGGGTCATGGGTCGCGTCGATGATGTGATCAGCGTTGCGGGTCATCGCCTTGGCACGATGGAAATCGAGTCGGCTCTAGTGTCGCACCCAGCCGTTGCAGAAGCGGCTGTAGTGGGTCGTCCTGATGAAATTAAGGGAGAGGAAATCTTTGCCTTTATTACTCTGGAATCTGACGTTGAACCCAGCGATGCTCTTAAAAACGAACTGAAGCAGCACGTGACGGGCGAAATTGGGGCGATCGCCCGTCCGGGTGAGATTCGCTTTAGTGATGCGTTGCCCAAGACTCGCTCAGGCAAGATCATGCGGCGACTGTTGCGATCGCTGGCTTCTGGTCAAGAGGTGTCGGGTGACACCTCTACCCTAGAAGATCGTTCTGTGCTTGATAAACTTCGGAGCGGCACCTAATTCTCGGTAGGGGCATGGCAATGCCCATTGGTGTCAAGTTAAGGTTTCAGTCCAGATGTCAAGTGACTGAGCAGCAATACGTCGATGACGTTTGCGCTTGGCTTTGACCAAGCCAAGCGACTGGTGGTATTTCAC
>JBARXP010000212.1:0-1707 GCA_049647405.1 Elainellaceae cyanobacterium
CGCGCCGCGAGGACACGCCGCCGACTGAATAGGGCCGACCGAACAGTGCTGACACGCGCCCTTGCGCCGCGCCTGCGCGCAGGCTAGGCAATCCCGGCCCTGCATGGGCCATCCACGGGAGCGCCAGCAAGATGACGGACAGACAGGACGATGACGTGCTTGCCACTGCGCGGGCCTCTATGGGGCGGCGCGGGGTCGGATTGGTGTCGATGGTCGCGCTGGGGGTGATGCTGATCTATATCGCATTCTTCAATCAGCCGACGCTGGTCTGGCAGATATTCCTGCTGGTCGTGGGGGCCGGCGCGATCTGGATGGCCGACCGGATGCGGCGCGCGACGGCAAGTGCTGTTGTCTTGACCAAGACGGAACTGCGGGATCTGGACGGCACCGTGATCGCCCGGATCGAAGACATCGAACATATCGACCGCGGCTTTTTCGCGTTCAAGCCGTCGAACGGTTTCCTTCTCAAGACGCGCAGCCCGGCGGAGCGGGTCTGGCGGCCCGGCCTGTGGTGGCGCGTGGGTCGGCGGATCGGAGTCGGCGGGATGACACCGGGCCATCAGAGCAAGATCATGTCCGAGATCATCGCGGCAATGATCGCCACCCGCTGATTTTTGGGCGGCGTTGAAGGGCAGGCCGATTTGTTGGGTTTATTTCCGATTCCAACTTGCCGACCAGGATAACATCAGTTTCTGAACACTGGTTGCTGATTGATCTGGAGCATTGGTCGGCGTAGCAGACCTTGACCCAATGCCCGACTGCAGATTTGCTGGAAGGCGGGGCGAAGGTTTGGAAAGAGCCCTGAATGACGGATGCTGCGTCATTGCTCGATGTCCGCTTTAGTGACAAGAGAAGTAAACACTATGAAGCGATAAATCGTGATCTATTCTGCTGTATTTCTTTTTTGTTTGATCCTTGCTCCGCTTCTGGCCAGTCTTCGCGGCTGGAAACCCGCTTCACTGTTCTTTGTTGTAGCAGTCGTTTACGGAGTTTGCGGTGCTGTCAGCTTTGCACAAATCCAATTTTCTCTAAGTCAAACCCAAGAAGTAGCACCAGCATATAACGACACCTATCTTGTGGTGAGCAGTTTCTACTTGCTGCTAAACATTGGCATCGCAATGGCGATCTTTGGCGGAATAACTTGGGCACAAACGCGGCTTGGGGCTATGCGATACCCGACTCTGACCAAGATCATTTTCTGGATTCTGCATATCACGGTGATGGGCACCACCGCGTTTCAAGGCGTGTTCGCCTTCATCCTGTCAAAGCCACCGAAAATCTTCGACCCCCTGGAATTCATTGAATCTTACATGCTGATAAACGCTTGGGCGGGCGTGCTTTCACAAGCCGCACTTCTCGGCTTTTTTTGCCTGTTGCTTTGGTCGGCGGCGGCAAAATTGCTTCGAAAGCAGGGATATTTAAGGAAATAAGTCATTTGCGCAGCGGCAGCGAAAGCTCACGTTGTCCCGCGCTCAGGACGTGGGTGGAGCGCGCGGCGAGCTTCTGGTTTGAGTCCTTCTTGTCCATTTCTGCAGTGCAGCTATAAGGTCAGGTATGAAGTGGATTGCCCTCGTTTGTGGAATATTCTTTGTCACCTTTGCTTTGCTGATCGTTCAGATCGGCAAAGGCATCCTGTTTACCTATAGCGAGTTTGAAAAGTGGGATGAGGCGTTTTTTTCCGCATACAGAGACTGCTGTTTAATAATC
>JBARXP010000213.1:0-8793 GCA_049647405.1 Elainellaceae cyanobacterium
ATGTCTTCCAATCGTTCCCGCTGCTCAGCACTTAAACGGATTTTGTTTTCGTCCTTTTTTCCTCGCCCCATCGTCAAACCCTCTATATCAACACTTCCTATTACATCATTTTAGCTGTGTTGATCCAGTAGCATGGGTTAGCGATAGCGTAACGCATCAAAGCCTTATAAAGTGGTGCGTTACGGCTACGCCTAACGGCATCCTACGGCATCATTTATTTAGGGTTATCTCGCCCACGAGAGACTAAGGAATTCAGATAGTTCTCGGATAGGTTGTTAGAGCTTCAACATTTATCCCGAAACTGAAAAATGTGGGCAGATAGAAGTATTTTTAGATGCGGTCTGGCAATCGAATTGAGTTCAAACATTTTTAAGATTAAGTAAGAAGATAGTTTTATTTATATGATCTGGAAGAATAGCAACGTGATTTAGAATTTCACCAACACGCTTATTGGTGGGCATTGGGAAAGGATGCACGGACGTCATTGGAATGTCAAGCATATAAGGTACTGCATCAATAAAGAATCCAGATAGGTATTGAGCATGTACTTTTGCTAAAATTAAAAATTTCATCGATGGATCTGATACTTGATGGGATGACCTGAGACTATTTTGCTGTGACTGGCTAGTATGAAATTGACGAACCAGAGTGTGCAGATTGACCAATTTAACAAACTGATCGTTGAACATCATGAAGTCTCTCTTGAGTTCTACGTTGTCTAGAGCTTCAGGTTCTTGAGATACTTTTACAATCACGTCAAGAGGCAGTGCTAAAAACTGATCTAGGACTCTGAATACCATTGCATGGGAGATCTGGAGCGGCTCATTTTTCTGAGAGGCTAATAGTGGCAACATAATTTTAAAGTTTAGAAAATTAGAAAAGGACTGAATTTTTTGAAATCAAATTTGGAATCAAATGTGTATTGTTTAACTGTTTAAAGTTTTCTCAATTGTTTGTAGTAAATGATCGTGCTGACAGGGTTTTGTCAAATACTCAGAAGCACCTAACTCTACGGCTAGATTTCGATGTTTATTGCTACTGCGAGAAGTTAGAACAATAACTGGAATATTAGCCAAGCTAGGATTTTTCTTGACGTTTTCCAAAAATTGAAAGCCATTAGCTACAGGCATTTCTAAATCGCAAATAATCGCTTTTACGTTAGGATTTTGATTTAGCTTTGAGATGGCATCTAATCCATCAGTGGCTTGCGTCACGCTATAGTTGGCGCGATTTAAGATAGTTGTTAATGTTTGTCGAATGGTCGGTGAATCATCAACAACTAATAACAGAGGAATAGGATTGGTCTCGACAGCTAGATTCGAATTTTCGGAGAGCATAGAAGCATTATAAATAGAACCTGGAAGCGCTAATTTTTCTGATTCCGTGATTAAGCGAACTTCTGGATTAGAGGCTAGCTGAGGAGTGTGTTTAAGAGGGAGTGACTTCCTGCTTTTTAGTGGGAAATCCTCGGAGTTTCTGACATTTTGAATGAGAGTGAGAATATCAATCACAAGCGCCAGTTGATTATTGCCGAAGAAACAGCATCCGTGGATAAAAGATGCGACGGTAGTAGCATTCATCAGAGGACGAATCACTAGTTCTTCTTCACTAAGAATGGCATCAATCTCGACACCTATGGGCTGGTTTTCAATAGTTAACAGCAGCACTGGATAGCGATCGCCAGGTTTTGGCGCTGGGCGCTTGAGGCCAAAGCTTGAATCTTGTTGATGGATGCGAGTTTGAAGAATAGTTTGAGCTGTTTTAGAATAGTGCAAGAGTTCAGCCAAAGACAGCAATCGAATGTTTGTGTCTTGAGATGATGTTTTCCAATGTAAGATACGTCGCTGATCTGGAGTGACTTGAATTTGTTCTGGATTCGGAAAAATAATTCGTTCGATACTTTCTTCAGGAACTGCATAGATGATGTCGTGAGCACGACAAAGTAGAAGTCGAAAAACGGTTAAAGATAACGGAAGTTGTAAAGAAAACGTCGTGCCTTGGTTGGGTATTGAATGAAGTGTGATGTGCCCATTTAACATATCAAGCTGCGATCGCACCACATCTAGGCCGATGCCTCGACCAGACAAATCGTTCAATTCTGGAGACGTTGAAAATCCGGGCTGAAAGACGAATTGAAGGATTTCCTGCTGAGACATTTTTTGTAACTGCTGGGAGGTTGCCAAGCCCATCGTTTCAGCTTTGTGCTTCACCCTATCTAGATCAATGCCTCTTCCATCATCACGGACTTCAATGACCGTATATTGGCCTTCGTTATATGCTGAAATTCGAATGCCTCCCCACTCAGACTTGCCCATTTTTTGACGTTCTTGAGATGGCTCAATCCCATGGTCAAATGAGTTCCGAATGAGATGTAAGAGTGGATCATATAGTTTTTCGACAACCCATTTATCTAGAAGTAAACTAGCTCCCTCTATTTCTAGTTTGACATCCTTGCCAAAAGATGAGCTAAGTTGTTTAAGCACTTGAGGAAATCGATTTAAAAGTGTGTCGAGAGACTGCATTCGAGTCGCGGTTACGTTTTCCCAAACGTGCTTAATGAGACGCTTCTTCTTTTGAACATTTTGCTGCACTTCCTTAGAAGACGATTCAGCGACCTCAACTGATTTCTGAAGATAACTTGCTTCTTCAACAAGAGTTTGAAGCATCAAATGCAATTTTGTATACTGATCCATTTCTAGAGCATCAAATGACTGAATGTGATATCCAGCCGACTCTGAAGTCACTAAAGAAGAATACGGAGATGTCGATATTTGCGCTAAACTTGAGCGAGTCAATCCTGGATTAAGGCTTTGATTGACCCAGTCTTGTAACGCATCAATGGTGTTCAGATGAGTCTCCATTTGTTCAGCGAGATGTTGAATGGTTAACCGCAATCGCTCGCTTTCATCAGCTTGTTTGTTTTGGCTAATCAGAAGTTCACCTGTTAGGCGATCCAGATACTTAAGCTGATCTAGCTGAACACGAATACTCGGAACAGGCATCGGTCTGCCCCGAGACTGGGATGGAGCAGTTGATCGATTGGAGTGATTCGCACCTGTTTTTTCGGCCTTTTGAACTGGTATTGACTGCTGGGTAATGTCAATCTGAGTAGGGTTTTGAACCGTACTTGTCGGCTCAACATAAGAATGAGTCGGAGCATTGGTGCTTGTCTGCTCTAGAGCAGGCTCTAGAGAGAGTTCTATCTGGTTAGATGCGGTTAACTCAGAAGATTGAGGCTCAGAGTCTTCAATGTTATCAATATCATCTTCAAAGGATATGAAGTCACTAGAGTCAGATGAAGATTCCTGCTCAGGAGTCTCTTCTAGAGAGGCTGCAAATTCGTTGAATGATATCAGTTCAGAGGACTGAGATTTTGAATCTTCAACGTTATTGATCTCCTCTTCGAAGTCTGTAAGGTCATCTTCAAACGATATAAAGTCATCGGATACAAAGTCATCGGACATAAAGTCATCGGAGTCAGATGACAATTCACTCGTCAGGATGTCTTCTCCCCATGTTTCAAGCAGAGCTGCGGCTTCTGATAAATCAACGTCATCATCGATCAAAGCTGTAGAGTCTTCAGTTGAATCAATGTTGTTGCCCAACGCGGATGTCTCTGCGGCAGCTAGATGCTGAAGCTCTGCCGATACGGTTCCGCCTTGGGTGCGATCGCCCGCTAGCACTACAGTGCGTCCGTTTGATAAATCAGCGATCGCCCACTGAGCAATCTCCAATACCTGCCCAGGATTTTGATCGAGTGCATCTAGTGTCGTTTGAGCGATCGCCTTAAACCCAGGTAAGTTGAGTGATTCTGCCAGCCCGATGAAGACATCCATCTGAGTTCTGAGCGTTGTCTCAACAACGTCAGGATTACCCTCCTGAAATACCTGGTTCAAACTATTGAGTCGGTCAGTAATGCCCGACTCAAAAATGGATGCCACGATATCAAACCCCAACTCTTCAGAGGTTGGAATCGATGCTCCCTCAGTAAAATCGTCTCCCCACTTATCCTGTAGTTGGGCGATGATCGATGCAATCCGGTTGAGAATGTCGGCTTCGTCAACGGTTTGACTTGTAAACTCAGCCGTCAAGAGAAGTCGCAGGCACTCATATCCTTCAAAAAGCAGAGATTTTACCTGTGCATCTAATTCGAGTTCGGGCCGATAGAGAGACTTGAAGACATCTTCTAACGCATGAGCCACTTTCATCACGGCTCCACGTTCGAGACTGGCCGCCGCGCCCTTCAGCGTATGGGCCGATCGCATCAGTTGATGCACGGTTTGAGTACTTCGCTCTTCGGCAAGACTCATCAGACCCTGCTCAATTGAAACCAGCAAATCTTGGGCTTCAATCATAAACTGACTTTCAGCTTCAGCGTAAAAAGATGAATCAGCATTCATAACGTTTAGGAAAATAGCGAACAGTAGCAATATGACTTGGCCTTAACGTTGCCAAAAGTTAAGGCGGCTAAGAAACGTGGCTTATCCCTAACCTGCATTGATTTTCCAGCGCAGGTCACAGGAGAAGCGGTTGGAACGCTCCTCCTCGTCAAGGTTTTTCTAAAGGAATAGTCGATTAGTCAACCTTGAACTGACCAACACCATCCTGAAGTGTTTGAGAAGTCTGTAGTAGATGCTGGAATGAGTTTGTAATTTGAGCAGATCGTTTTGAGGTTTGATTCGCGGTTTCTGTCAAACGGTTCATAATTTGAGTCACAGATTCAGATTGTTGAGTTTGCGTCTGCGTTGCCTGCGTAATACCTGCAACTAACTCGCTAATCTGCTTCGTGGCATCGACGATCGCGTTCAGGCTACTGCGAGTTTCTGTGACCAGCTCTGTTCCTCGCACAACCTGCTCAATCCCCGTTTCCATCGCTTCTGAGACTTCGCTAGTTTCAGATTGAATGCCCTGAATGAGTTTCTCAATTTCAGCGGTAGCCTCAGCCGATTGCTGCGCTAATAATCGAACCTCGTCGGCTACAACCGCAAAGCCTTTGCCATATTCCCCGGCTCGTGTTGCCTCAATGGAGGCATTGAGTGCCAAAAGATTGGTTTGAGTCGTGAAATTATCGATCAGCCTGACCACCTTCGACACTTTTTGAGAAGATTCACTCAGCCGCTTGATTTTTTTCGTGGTTTCAGCAACAGTCTCACGGATTACCAGAATCCCTTCGACTGCGCGGTTCATGGCCTGGTCGCCTTCTTGAACCGTCTGATTGGCCTGCTGGACAGCGGTTTCAACTTGATGGGCACTCGCATCCACCAGGTGATTCGAATCAATCATCGACTGAATCCGCCCTAGGGCATTGTTGATTTCGTCGAGACCTTGTTGAGTTTGCTCAGACAACGATCGAATCTCTGATTCGCTGGTTTGAGACGTGAGAGTCACCTCTTGAGAGGCTTCTTTCACTTGTGATACCAGTCTTCGGAGCGACTGAATCGTGTTGTTGTAAGCGTCAGCAACCGTTCCCATCTCATCTTCAGTCAGCGGTGCCCGCACGGTTAAATCTCCGTCAAGGGCTGGACGAACTGCCATCAAGAGATTAACTGCGCGCTGTTGTAACAATTCTTTCGACGCTTTTTCACGGGCAGCAGCTTCTGCCAGTTGCTCAGACTTTATCTGAAGCTCCTTAGCATATTCGGCTTGCTGAATGCCATTGCCAATTTGGGTCGCAACCTGAATGAGTAGATTGATCTCCGCCTCTTCCCACTCACGAGCTGCGCTGTTTTGAAACGCTGAAAGTAGACCCCAAAGCTTGTTGCCCTGAAAAATAGAGACAACAGCGCAAGCTTTGACCTGGTAGCCTTCCAGAGCTTCAACATGGCAATCCGTCATCGGTTTAGGGGAGACTTCGGTTTTCAGTCGTCCATTTTCCCAAAGAATTTCTCCAACATGAATGTCATTAACCACCAATGGGATATTTTGGCGGAACCGCCCCCCTTGATGTTCATTCAGATACGGATCTTCCCATCCACTTCCTACGAGACTAGGGTAATCTCCGGTGACAGACTCGTTCATAAAGTCACCATAGAAATCAGAACGAAATTTATAAATGGTGACACGCTCTACTTTGAGCAAATTTCGAACCTCTTGTGTAGAGGCGTTAAAGATTGTGTCTAGATCCAGAGTATTTCGAATGCGGTTGACCACACGACTCAGCGCCTGGGCACGTTCGATCTCTCTCTGCAATTGTTCGGTTTTTGCCTGACTCTCTTCAAGAGCTTTTGCATGTCGCAACGCAATCCCTAATTGGTTGGCAATTCGCATCAGCAGTTGAACTTCGCCCTCTTGCCATTGACGAGTACCCGTGTTTTGAAAAGCGGAGAGTAAGCCCCACAACTTTTCTCCTTGAAAGATAGAGACTACAACGCAAGCCCCGACCTGGTAGTATTCCAAGGCTTCAACGTGACAATCGGTCAGTGGCTTGCGAGGGAGTTCTGGCTGCATCCGATCCCCTGTCCAATGAGTTTCGCCACCATGGATATCATCAACAATCAGGGGCTCGTTCTTGCGGAATCGTCCTCCTTGATGCTCATTCAGATAGGGGTCTTCCCAGCCACTACCCACTAGTCGAGGATAATTGCCCACAACAGTTTCTTCGATAAAGTCTCCAAAAAAGTCAGGGCGAAACTTGTAGACAGTCACGCGCTCGATATTGAGCAAGCGACTCACTTCCTGTGTCGTCGTCTTGAAAATACTGGTCAAATCTGACGTGTTGACGATTTTATCAATGATGCGAGCGGAACCTTTTTCTCGATCAGCCAATGTTTGATTGAGTACTCTTTCCCGTTCGGCTGTTTGTTGAGATTTTGCCAGCAGGGACGCTTGCTGTCGAGCAATAGAGAACTGCGCTCCTACCTTGCGCACAAATTCAATCTCGTCTTTTTTCCACTCACGTGGCCCTCGACACTGATGCACGCATAACAGTCCCCACAGACTGTAACCGTTGAGCAACGGCACGATGAGATTGGCACGGATGTCAAACTGGCTGAGGATACTAATATGACAATCACTCAGTCCGGCATTATGAATATCTGCTACGGACTGAATGGCACCATCGCGATATTTGTCAGCGTACTGATTGCCGAAACAGTGATCGTGAATTTTGGCGGCAAGGGCGGAGGGAAATCCGGGTGCTACATCTTCTGCCACAAATTCACCATCGTCGTATCCAGAATTGGGATAGAACTGAAAGACTCCGACTCGATCGGCATTTAAATAGCGCCGCACAGCCCGAACTGTAGTCGAATAGATTGCCTGAATATCAGAGGAAGCCAGCATTTTCTCGGTAATACTGGCAATGGTTTTTTCTCGCTCAGCAGCCAGTTGAGTTTGTTGAAGATATTCTGCTTGCTGATAGACAACAGAAAATTGAGCAGCAACTCGCTTCAAAAAGGCAATCTCATCGGCTTGCCACTCGCGCGGCCCACGACACTGATGGACACATAGCAAACCCCATAATTCCGTATCTTTTAGCAATGGCACGATGAGGTTTGCCCGGATGTCAAACTGGCTCAAAATATCAATATGACACTTGCTTAATCCAGCTTTGTGGATATCTGCCACAGCCTGAAACGCGCCAGACCGATATTTGTCAGCATACTGATTGCCGAAACAGTGATCGTGAATTTTGATGGCGATCGCCGACGGAAACCCAGCAACAACATCTTCCGCTACAAATTCACCATCGTCATAGCCAGAATCAGGATAGAACTGAAAGACTCCGACGCGATCGGCATCGAGAAAACGTCGCACCTCGCGCACAGTGGTCGAATAAATTCGCTGTACATCTGTAGACCGTAAGATTTGGTCTACAACCTTACTCAAGGTTGTCTCACGATTGATGCGTCGCTGAAATTGTTGTCCGATGTGTTTGGGCTGAAGTCGAATCACCAGTTCACGGCTAACTTGCTGAAGCACTTCAACTTCATGTTGTTGCCATTGACGAGACTGACGACACTGCTGTGCAACCAATAACCCCCATACTTCATTCCCTAATGTAATGGCTTGAGAGAGGCTCGATTTAGTTTGAAATTGAGCCATTAATTGTCGTTGATGTGGCGATAGCGTGACCTCTTGCAGATCATTAATCGCGTAAATACCATAGCGTTGATAAGCCTGATCTTGTTTGAGGCCGAAGTAACTTGCATCCAAACTCTCCCCAAAGCTAGGCGTCCATCCCTGAGCCAAAGATTCGGTAATAACCGTGCCCTGGGTTGCTTTGTCAAAGCGGTAAATTAAAACTCGGTCAGCCCGTAAAAGTTTCTGAATAGAATCGGTGATGACTTGAAACAACGACTCTAAATTTTGCTCGCGCTGCATCAATCGAATAATATCTGTGATACGCTGGCGAACTGTTTTTAATCCTTGATCTAGATTTTTCGCAAAGTTGTGGTGCGATGCTTGTGAAGCATGGAGAATTTTCTCGATAGTTTGCTTCAGCTGTGGGTCTTTAAGGAGACCAAGCTCATTCAGTTGATTTTCAAGGGCGATCGTAGATGAGGTTAGCTGCTCAAATTCTAACTCCGTGGGAGCAGTCGCGTGAGCCTCAGAGAAAGACTCATCAGACTCTAAAGAATTAGAAGGAACGATTGAATACGTTGTTTCACTTGATTCATGGAATATTCCATTGGTAGATTCATCAGTATTTAGATGCCCATTCATCTCTGAGAAGGTGTTTGAGAAGTCTTAGGCCAGCCTCCTAATCATGAGATTGACCATGGCTGCGTACAACATCATCTCACTAGTCGTGGGTAAATATTCGTAATCTTTGCTCAAGCGTCGGTAGCGACC
>JBARXP010000214.1:0-1722 GCA_049647405.1 Elainellaceae cyanobacterium
GGCACACGTCTTAATTTGAAGTTGAGTTGAACATTCAACTGGTGTGCTGAACAACCCCAGTCACCTCAAGCTACTATAGACAAAACGACGAGTCAATGCGGCTCAGAGCGCACATTACCAATGCGTAGGTTGATATTTTCATCTCAGAAAATATCGTTGAGGCAAGGGATAGCCTCAACTAGATAAAAAAGCAGAGTATACTCTGGGGCATCGTGTGATCTAAGAGTTTTTTGCAGCGCAAATCTATGCTCACGATTTCAGGATATCAAATCGATGCTCAAATCCATGAGAGCTCAAGATCTTTGGTATACCGTGGGCATCGACAGGTAGATGACTGTCCTGTGGTTGTGAAGCTGCTGAAGCAGACTCACCCAACGGCCTCTGAGCTAGCTCGCTATCGCCAAGAATATCGGCTGACCCATTCGCATCACCTCAATGGCGTCATCAAAGCCTACAGCTTAGAAAAATATCAAAATACACTGGCCATTGTCTTTGAAGATTTTGGAGCAGAATCGCTGCGTTCAATGCTGGGGTGGCGATCGCCCTCATTGCTAGAAAAGCTAGAGATCGCCATTCAGGTTACCCAACACCTTGAAGAAATTCATGCGGCACAGATTATTCACAAAGACATCAACCCGGCAAACGTTGTCCTCAATCTCGAAACTCGACAAAGCAAACTCATCGACTTTGGCCTTGCCACCGTTTTACCCCGGCAGAATCTGAGCCTCGAACATCTCAACTCCATAGAAGGAACCCTCGCCTACTTATCGCCCGAGCAAACAGGGCGGATGAATCGATCCCTCGACTATCGCACTGATTTTTATTCCTTTGGTGTGACCTGCTACGAACTCTTCACCGGTCAGATGCCCTTTCAAGGTCGTGACGTTGTGGAATGGGTGCATGCTCATCTAGCAGTAAAACCTGCGCCCCCCCACACGATTACGGCTGAGATTCCTCCTGCACTTTCTGCTATCGTCATCAAGCTTCTCGCAAAAAATGCAGAAGAACGATATCAGAGCGCCTGGGGAATTTGTGCCGATCTGCGCCACTGCCGAGACCAGTTATTGCAGTCTCAAACCATTTCTCCTTTTCCCATTGCACAATCTGATCGCCCAAGTCGCTTCCAAATCCCTGAGAAACTTTATGGTCGAGAGCAAGAAATTGCGATTGTGCTAGAGGCATTTGAGCGGGTAGCGGGCGATGTTTCAGCAGCAGATATTGATAGAGCATCCGCCATTGACTGCCCCTCCCTTGCGTTGCCCCACAGTGAAATGGTGCTCGTCTCAGGCCATGCGGGAATTGGAAAATCTGCCCTCGTGCAAGAAATTTATAAGCCAATTACGCGCCATCGAGGTTTTTTCGCCGCCGGAAAGTTTGATCAGTTTCAGCGCAGTGTTCCTTATTCAGCGGTAATTCAAGCCCTACAAGATCTGGTGAAACAGCTCTTGCTTGAAGATGACGCTCAACTGAACGCATGGCGCGATTGCCTCACCCGTGCCCTAGGGCAAAATATTCGAGTCGTTACAGGTGTCGTCCCTGCACTGGAACTGATTATGGGGTCAGGGCCAACGATCCCCACTCTGTCGGCAACAGAAACTCAAAACCGCTTTGACCTGGCCTTTCAGGCGCTGATTCAGATTTTCGCCCAAGCCGAGCATCCTCTGGTGTTATTTCTGGATGATTTGCAGTGGGCTGACAGCGCCTCTCTCCAGTTCATCAAGC
>JBARXP010000215.1:0-5420 GCA_049647405.1 Elainellaceae cyanobacterium
CCCGCCCCACCTCTCACGGTCTATTTCATAATTCATGTGAGACTGCTATATCATCCTTTGCATCATGGCTGGATGCATCATCTCTGGAAATTCCATGCTCACCTTTTACACCCATCCCTTGTCTCCCATTGCCCGTCGAGTCTGGATTACCCTGCTTGAAAAAGAAATTCCCTTTGAGTCTGTGGTTGTTAACCTCAATGGTGAACAGCGCAAGTCTCAATTTCTTGCGCTCAATCCGTTTCACCACGTTCCGGTGATTGTTGACGATGGGGTGCGAGTGCTGGAGTCTCTAGCGATTTTAGATTATCTGGAGGCAAAATATCCCGCGCCTTCTCTGCTCCCCCAATCTCCTGAGGCGATCGCCCGAATGCGCATGGTGCAGATGGTGACCGTTCATGAGCTAACGCCCAAATTTGCCGCACTCGTACCCTCTAACGAAGGTACAGCGATCGATGAAGCTGTTTTAAGTCATGTGTATACAGTCTTTGATTTTTTCACAGAGCAGCTTACAGACATGCCTTATTTTGGCGGAGAGGTTTTGTCTTTGGCCGATGTAACCGCAGGGGCTGCTTTGCCATTGCTTGTGCGCTTAGGCATTGGACTGCAAGATTATCCGGCGATCGCTTCTTGGTATGAGCGTCTGATTGAAAGACCCGCGTGGCAGCAGAGTGAACCTGATGATGACGCGTTTGAGATATGGAAACGGTGGGTTTCGCTAATGATAAAGCGCCGCAAACAGCGGGCAAAACGAGGATAGAAATAAGGTAGAGACTATACATATTTAAGGCGACCTACTTATTATTTAAGGCGATCGCCTACAACACGTTGATCGACTTTGCCCTCTTGTGTCGGCAAAGCCAGTGACTTTTTTGCTTTAGGCACAACGACAGGTGTCAGTCTAACGTCTATGATTCGTCTATGATTTTGGTATAGACTCTAACGGATGAAGGGCGCTTACCTCTATTTTAGTCTCCCTGAAAACCAGCATACCTCTGACTACACAAGCCTTTTATGAATTCAGCTGATAATTCGTCACGACAGTTTCGATTTGATCGCCAACTGTGGAATCGCTTCATTGAGATTGCCCAACCTTACTTCTTTCCTGTTGAGCATCACGGGAGTAAAACATTTCTCGGTCTCTTACTCGTTGTCTTATTGCTCGTTGTCAGCGTCACGTTTTTTGTCACCGTCGGACTCACTAAGGTTGGAGAACTTCTCTTTCCAGATTTTTTCACCAATCTAGCTGCCCCTCTCGTAGAACGAATAAATGGGTTGGTGCGATCGCCAGTATTATTAATCGCAAGTGGAGTTCTGATTACCACCGGACTGATACTGGCTGCCCTGCGTCAAAAACTTCAGTCTCGGTGGCGACAGTGGAGTTTACTCTGGTTACTTCTCTTTCTGTCTTTTGTCGTTAACGGCATGAACGTCATGCTGTCTTATGTATTTCGATTTGTTGATAATGCCCTAAACCAGAAAGATGAGTCTACGTTTTGGCAACTTTTATTCGTCTATTTAGGCGTTTTGATCGTCGCTATTCCTGTTATCGTTCTGTATCGATATACTCGGCTTAAACTCGCTCTATTTTGGCGAGAATGGTTAACTAAACTATTCTTTGACCGTTATTTTTCGAATCGAGCATATTATGAAATAGATTCCAATTCAGCGAATACCGAAATTGACAATCCAGATCAGCGAATTACAGAAGATATTAAATCTTTTGCAGAAACAACTCTACAATTTCTGCTTGATGTGCTGGATTCGATTTTGACGCTTATCTCATTCACAGCCATTCTCTACAGCATCTCTAAAGCTCTGACCCTGGGGCTTTTAGGCTATGCAGTTTTTGGCACCGTCATTGCCGTTGTTGCAGGTCAGAAACTGATTAAAATCAACTTTAACCAACTGCGGCTAGAGGGAAATTTTCGCTACGGCATGGTTCATGTGCGCGACAATGCTGAGTCCATTGCCTTTTATCGAGGAGAGGGGCTAGAGCGACAGCAAGTCAGCGATCGCCTGATTGCAGCCATTCGCAACTTTGATCTTTTGATTATTTGGCAGTCTATTATTGACTTATTTCAATATGGATATAACTATTTCACGCGCATCGTTCCCTATTTGATTGTGGCTCCACTCTACTTTGCTGGAGAAACCGATTTTGGAACGATCGGACAAGCCACATTTGCCTTTGTGCAAGTTTTAGGTGCTCTATCGATTGTCACTAATGAAATCGATGTCATTTCAAAATTTGCAGCGAGTATCAATCGTTTGGGCGAATTTTATGAGCGTATCGAATTCCCATCTGTCTCCTCTGGCCCCGAAGTAGAGCAAGAGCATCAAACTGAGGGGGGAATTCAGCTTCATAGCAATGGACGAGCGCTAGAAATTCATGATCTGACGCTGTTGACTCCTAACTCTGAACAAACCCTCGTTGAAAATCTGTCTCTAGATGTGACGGCAAGCGATCGCCTCCTCATTGTCGGGACGAGTGGATGCGGCAAAAGCTCACTCATGCGGGCGATCGCAGGCTTGTGGAGCAACGGCACAGGGAGCATCAATCGACCTGACCCGACCAATACGCTGTTTTTACCTCAAAGCCCATACATGCTGCTAGGCTCTCTGCGAGAGCAGGTGATTTATCCCAATATCCATGCCCAGGTTAGCGACGAGGAGATTCGCGAAGTGCTGAATCGTGTGAATCTATCAAGCTTGACTGAACGGGTTGGAGGTCTAGACGCGACTTTAGACTGGCCTAGTGTTTTATCTCTGGGCGAACAGCAGCGACTGGCCTTTGCCCGAATTCTGCTCACCCAGCCGCGCTATGTCATGTTGGATGAAGCGACGAGCGCCCTCGACGTTAACAACGAAAGCGAACTCTACGAACTGCTACGGCAGATGGATGTTTCTTACATTAGCGTTGGTCATCGCCCCAGCTTGGTGCAATATCATGACCAAGTGCTTGTGTTGGATGGAGAATCGCGGGGTTGGAGCATAGTTGCTGCGGGGGACTATAAGGATTCCTAAGCACCGACTATACACCCGGCCCTACTTTAGGATGAAGCGATATTAATCTGCCCTAGCTTGTCTCGAAACGTCAGGGTATAGATCTCAGTGGGCATCTCAATACCTTTTGCCTGTAGCTCTTCCTTAATCACCTGAGCCGCTGTCGAAGTCACCTGCAAAAAAGACTGTCGTCGCGAATTGACCCAAAACCTAACTTCTAAGTTGACGGTACTCGCGGCCAGCTCTCGCACCAAAACGACCGCAGGAGGCTCAAGCTCAATGGTGTCTACCTGCTTCAGGGCTTCGATAATCACCTGGCACGTCACGCTCAAGTCAGCCTCATAATCAACTCCCACCACAACAGAGCTGCGCCGCACTGGAGACGCGGTGTTGTTAATGATGCTGCTCTGAAACACTTTTTGATTGGGAATATACACCAGTCGCCCATCGTAGGTGCGCATGGTGGTGGCTCGCAGCTGAATTTGAGTCACCGTGCCTTCATATTCACCAATCACCACCTGATCTTGAATGCGAAACGGGCGAGCCGCCAGCAAAATCACCCCCGACATGTAGTTGCTCAGCACGTCTTTGAGACTAAAACCAATGGCGACACTCGTGAGACCCAAAGTGCCCAGTAGGGTGGTGAAATTTAGCCCCAACACGCCTAGAGATACCACCGTGCCCAATGCCCAGACACCGCCATAGCAAAGTCGCCCAATCAAAATTTCGGTGCTGCGATCGCCCTCCGTTTGCTCAGCCCATAGCAGCCCGACCCGCCGCACAATCCGAGCCAAAATCCAGGTGATGCAGCCAATGACGATGACACCCAACAGCGACGGCAGCAGACTAATGGTGTCGCGAGCCAGCGTCTGCATGGTTCCATCTAGTCGCTGCACCACATCAACGGCTAGGCTCGGCTGCTCCAGAGCTTCGTTTAGAATGTTGGCTCGCTGTTGAGCCAGGTCTTCAGTGGTTGTATTGAAATCGAGGGCGTCTTGCTGCGTCACGGTCATCAGCACGCGGTTATTGACCTGAAGCAGCGCTACATTACGCTCTGGATCAACCAGAACCGTCACCTCATCAATAGAGCCTTGCTGACTGAGTAACCCTCCAATGCGTCGGCTAATAATAGTTGCCCGTTCAGGCGCACTCAGAGCAGCCAAACTTCCCACTTGAAAGACAGGCTTGCCCCGCACCAACACATCGGCAAAAAATACGCCGTCTTCGGGATCTGACGTATCAGAAACAGGACTAGAAGCAGGCGCAATAACATCAGCAGAACTGTCGTCTTCCTGAGCCTGAAGCGATCCTGCTGAACCGCTCAGCACCAGCACCCATAAAATAACGCTGCCCCAATGTAGGAGGCGATCGCCATTGCTAACTCTGTATCGTTTGCGCGATCGCTTCTGTTCTGATGCCATGTTCAATGCTCTCTCAACCGATCACACTCTACCTTGCTAATCTCCAGGCTGGTACGCTGCACGCCTGAGTCCTAGATTTGCAAGAATGTGAAAACGGCATTAGAGAAATGGAGAGGAACCAGAAATGGAGAGAAATCAGACAGTCTTGCGTCACCTCTCATCAATATAGAAGTCGCGTCTGTGGAGCCGCACCTCGCCGTGTTCGGGCACCCAAGCCACCCAGACATCGGCAGATTCTTGGGTCAAGAGCATGGCTTCGTCGAAGCTGTGGATGCTGGGGAGATGCCGCAACTTCACCCACAACAGTTCAGAAACAGCGCCTGAAGATATAGAGTTTGTATTCCAAGTTGATTGTGTCGTTCCATGCTGCTGCTGTGGCTTGATTGGGCAGTTGGGGTAAGCCGCTAAAAATGACATGATAGATTTCTGCCTCACGATAAATGACCTGGATGGGGTCGCCAGGGAATTAATCAAATTAGTTCTGTATTCAATGCTACAAAATAACGGTTTGTTTTTGGCTGTTCCTCACGGAACTTTACACGCCTATTCAGGAATGGGGCGTGCTTCGCTTAGACCATGAGGCGATACGGGCTACGCCCCGGCAAGCCAACACATCTCAGGGTGAGCACTCGCGCACCCACCCCAGAGAGTTTGAATTTACTGAATCTGAACGGTTTTGGTGAGAATGCACATCACCTCGCCAGGGCGATCCGTGGGCATGGGTCGGCTCCACTCGTTGGGTTCTGCATAACCGAGCCGATGCAGGGTTTTGATGACGATCTGGATGGCTTGAGGCGAACCGTAGAGCAGATGACGAACGGGTTCATTCTGCGGACTCGATTGAGAACGAGACGGAAAATTGTCACCCGAATCTGTGGACGCAGATGCGCCCGAATGGGATTGAAACATGAGGTTCTGGTTCCTTTTGTAGTTTTACAGCGAGAAGAAACCAGAACTCAGTCCCTCAGCTACCCCGCAATTGTGTGCAATTCGAGG
>JBARXP010000216.1:0-3170 GCA_049647405.1 Elainellaceae cyanobacterium
GCTGCTTTGCGCCCTCGTCTTAACCTCACGAGGGATAAAATAATTGAAATATGAATTATTTTGTGCCAGCGCTTATAGTATTTTTAATTCAGTTTTATCTTCTTCTATCCTGGTTTAGATCGTTTCGTAAAAAGGATGGCAAGGAGAAAATCTTGTGTTTTTTTGGATTTTTATTAGGACAAATCTACTTGCTTTGGGAAATTGTCGTAGTCAAACAAACAGGAAAGCCTTTGCCAGGTTCTATTGAGCAAAAAGAATTGATGGGAAGGTTCCTACTTGGCGGAACAATCGGTGGTGTTTTTACTATTTTAGGCTTGTTTTATTTGAGTTTTTGGCACTTCAGAACACTCCCAAAAATAAGAGTAAAAGATAAATCAAAGTAAGCTTTTATTCAGATTAGAGTAGAAAAGTTTGAGGATCATCCAAGACTGAAAATGCTGATCCGATTTCGCGAAAAAGAGATAATTTAATGGAAGGTCATTGTGTTTCAACCAGCCGCCCCAGAATAATGCGATTAACTGAGTAATCTAACACCACAATGCACCGAAACGTTTCAGTATAATCAGGTGGTTGCAAAAGTTTGTCAGCGTCCGGCGATTGCGATCTGTAGGCAATAAGAAAAGGAAGAGAACATATGAACGAAACAACAGCAAAGAAAGGAAAGCGGCCTACATCTATAACCGTGGTATGCATCATCGGTTTTATTGGGGCGCTACTTACGGTTCCTTTGATCTTCTCACCCTTAGTACAACAAATCGGTGCATGGTATCCGCCATACTTGGGTTTTTCGGCTGTCGTTGGGTTGGCGTGTATGGTCGGTTTATGGATGATGAAGAAGTGGGCTGCCTATACTTATATAGGCTTTTTTGCTCTCAATCAGGTAGTTTTACTTGCAATGGGGAGCTGGAACGTCATGGCGCTGTTGATTCCCGCAATAGTGATATTCTTTGTCCTGAAGAATGTCTCAAAAATGACGTGATCAATTTGCATAGCGAGGCATTGCACCGGACGGTAGTTCTGCTGTGTTTTATTGTCGTCGGTGAAGTTTGCCGTTAACCGTCATCACTCAGGGAAGCGAGATCATAAATGCCAGAAGAACAAGGGCATACTGTTGCGATAGGCAGAGGAAGGTTCTCAAGTGCGATCGCCAATCTTGTAGGGTGCATTGCTCACGACAACTCCTAATTACTCCGCTGACAAATTCAAGGGTTACTTGCGGGGAAACGGAGTAGTGAAAGCCAGCGATCGCTCCACCATTGGTTATCTAGCAGAGGCCAGTAGCGAAGGGCAGCATATCCGTTAAAACGGACTGAGACCTGTTTTCAAGGTCATCAGCCCACTTCCAGTGGGCTTCCCATCCTAGTCCGCAATTGATTCGCGGACGGGTGAACAGCGCAGCCAAACACCTTTGATCGTGCTTCAAATGTTGAAGACAGCCAAAACACTAATCCACATTAGGCATATTTTTTGTCTCCGTAATCATGCGCGACTAAGGCATCTTTACGACAAGAGTTCAGAAGATATACGGTGAGGAACTTATCGAGATATTCGCTAGTCTGCTAGCTAGGAATCAGACCGTGGGCTTTTTACTTTCCTTAATAGGAGAGCGATTGAGACTTCGTGATAGAGTTCCGAGCTGTCAAGCTCGCGTCGTCATATCATCTACTGAACTTTGGCGATCGCCCAAAGTTCTAGTATTAAATCATACATATCCTTCACTAAGTTTTTACTCTAACTCCCTGCATCTGCCTGTCGGCACCTTTTGTGTCGTCATTCGCGTTCTCATATTTCACCTCACTCTTTTCATGAGACCTTGCAGGGTCTTTGAACGATGCCTAAAACTTTGACTGTGACTAGCCTTGCCAATGCAGGAGCCGGAACACTTCGGACGGCGATCGCCCAAGCTCAATCGGGCGATACCGTTAAGTTTTCGTCTGCCTTGACAGGCAAAACGATTACCCTCACCAGTGGCGAGATTGACATTGCAGCGGGCAAGTCTCTCACCATTGACGGCAGCAACGCGCCGAATCTAACCATCAGCGGCAACTCAGCCTCTCGGATTTTTTACCTCAACTCTACCTCCGCCACGCCTAGCCAACTGGTGGTCAAACACTTGACCCTGGCTGACGGCTATACCGCCGACCGGGGTGGCGCGATTAGCACGACTCACCAAGGGCAATTGGTTGTAGACCATGTCACCTTTCTCAATAACGTGGCCGACAACGGAGGTGGCGCGATCTTCACGGCCTTTGAAGGCACCCTGAACGTCACTGATAGTTCCTTTCGGGGCAACAAGGCGATCGCCGGAAACGATGAGCGCGGAGCTGGGGCGATCGCCTTTTGGGGGCCTCGCGACATTACGATTCAGCGCAGCGATTTCATCAACAACCAAGGCATCAACGGCGGTGCCATCAACAGCCTCAACGGCAACCTCACGATCGAACAGTCGCGCTTCATTAACAACCGCACCACCGCAGCCACCTACGACTCAGGCAACGCTAATCCATCTTTGCGGGGCTATGGAGGGGCAATCTACACCGATCGCGCTAGCACCTCTAGCGACGCCACGTCAGGTGCTGTTCGCATTGTGGGAAGCCTGTTTCAGGGCAACCAAGGACGGGGCGAAGGCGGCGCAGCCTATCTCTACACAGGCACTCAAGACCGCGTCGTGATTGACTCCAGCACCTTTGTTGACAACGCCATTCAGAACCTGCCCCAGGGAAATGCTGGAAACGGTGGCGGTGTTGTGGTCTTGAGCAACGGCTTGAATCGAGGACTGACCATCAACCGCAGCACCTTCGCCAACAACACCTCCACCAATCAGGGCGGCGGTCTATGGATGATGGATGCCCCGACGACCATCACCAACAGCACCTTTTCTGGCAACCGCGTGACCGGAACCGCATCCAACAAAGTCGGCGGCGGCATGACTTTGTATGGCCCAACGAACTTGGTCAACACGACGATCGCCAACAACCGTGCAGGTTGGGTCGGCGGCGGTGTGTCTGCCAGTGGCAACGACTCGGTGACCCTAAAAAACACAATTTTCTACAACAACACAGCCGACAACGGCACCAACGACTGGGGCATCCAGCAGCACACCAACCGCGAACTGATCGACCGGGGCGGCAATCTCCAGTGGCCGCCCAAACAGACCAACAACTGGAACG
>JBARXP010000217.1:0-40958 GCA_049647405.1 Elainellaceae cyanobacterium
GTTAAAGACAACGATCTAGACGTTTTACATACTGGGGATGGAGGTCTTGCCCTTGTGGCAACTGTATCAGGCTTTGTCCACGGGCACTACCCTTAATATCATGACTGGGGCGATCGCAAAAACAGACTCACTGCACGTCATCTGTGGGTTAGTCAATCAGGCTTAGCATCCCAAAACGAGAGATTTTTCATGAAAATGTATCGAAAAAACTCGCTTAGTTAAGAAAGAATTATGTCTAAAACTAAACCTAGAAAAGGCTAAAAATAAAGACTGAACAGATGATATAGCTGTAGTCAGCTTAGTTAGGACATAGACAATTTGGTGGACGCGCACCCCGCCGCCACCCAAATTTCCTAAGGCTAATGGCTGTGGCTATATAAGTCTTTGGTTAAAACTAAAACGAACAGGGTGTGCCTCCCGCCGGGGGGCCACATCCTCAAATCGCATCGTTTACTTATGGCTGCTAAGAGAGATAGTGAAGAGAGCAAACAATAGAAATCTAATATCAACTTAAAATCAAATACTAGTAAACAAAATAAAATTACTTATATATTCCATCTGACAGCTTTGATCTGACATTCGAGCCGATCGTTTAAGGCGTATCTTAACCGAGCGTAAATCGCCTCTTATCTCTAGGGCAAATAGAGTTCTTTCTTGTCGCAGACGCCTCAGTTGCGATGTTCAGGTGTGGTCGAAGGATACCCTGCGAGAACTATGAAGCTTCTGTATTTTTCTGGTTCTTATTCATGAATCTTTTGTAAACCTGGCGTGCCTCAAGAGATGCATCTAAGTGCATGGCGGTTGACACATCCAGGTTACTTCAGGAATCAAGACTCGCTGTTTTATCTTGCGCACGTTGGCTCAAAGATAGAGACCATTGGGAGGTTTCGTCGTTTGATTAGGTTCTTATGGGTCGAGTTGCGTTGCCGACTGTTTACGCGATAGATCCGCAGTATATTTCTGCGAACGATGCCATAAACAATCGATCAATATACTCTGATTCCTTACTGAAGATACTGTACTGTAATGTCTTGTCGTATCTGTCGTGGAGAGCAGTAGAGACTGATTTGCATTGAGCAAGTAGAGTGTAGGTGTTGTTGGAAACACCAAAAAGAAGAAACCTTATAGAGTGCGCAGGTCAATCGGCTGAGAATGTTACAGAATTATGCATTGAGAAAAACAATACTTGCTATGATATCCGCGTATCGCTGGTGTGGTGTGGTGTGTGAGGAGATAGGATGGCAAACTCTGTAGACTTCAGCGGCAGGCCGTTTCACTTCATTGGTGTGGGTGGAATTGGGATGTCGGCGATCGCCTACGTTTTGGCGAAACAGAAAATCCCCGTTTCGGGTTCAGATGCCAAGCTGAATGGCATTACGCTAAGGCTCGAAGCAGAGGGTGTTCATATTTTTCAAGAGCAGCATGCATCGAATTTAGAAGCATTTAGCTCGTCTCGTATTCCTCAGTTGTCCCAGGTTTTAAGCAGCGACACAGAAGCATCATCACGCGAAGCAGGTCTGTCTTCAGCACATGCTCTCACTGTGGCCGCATCACCCCATGACGTGGGCAATGACGCGGGCCATGACGCGGGTGACCCTGGAATCATTAAGAAAAGCTTGAAGGATGAGACGGTCATTCCTCAAGTCGTGTGTTCAACCGCGATTAACTCCTCTAACCCTGAATATCGGGCTGCTCTTGACATGGGATGTCCGATTTTCCATCGGTCTGATATCCTTGCTGCGCTGATGCACAATTATCAAAGCATTGCGGTTGGAGGAACTCACGGAAAAACCACAACCAGCAGCATGATCGGTCATGTTTTGTTGAAGACCGATGTCGATCCGACCATTCTTGTCGGTGGAGAAGTCGATGCCTGGGGTGGCAATGCACGCTTAGGTTTGGGCAATTATCTGGTGGCTGAGGCCGATGAGTCTGACGGTTCTCTCGTCAAGTTTTTCCCCGACGTTGCTATTATTACCAATATTGAGCTAGACCATCCAGACCACTACAGCACTTTGGATGATGTAATCGCAATCTTTGAGACCTTTGTGCGCCAGAGTCAAACATTTATTGGCTGTGTCGATTGTCCTACGGTGCGGCAGCGGCTCTGGCCCGATATTTCTTATGCGTTAAATTCTGATCTAGGTGCAGACTATACCGTTCGAAATACCAGCTCTACAGCCACTCACACTACGGCTGAGATTATTGAGCGAGGACAGTGTCTTGGCACTGTTCGATTACCGATGCTCGGTGACCACAACTTGAATAATGCGTTGGCCGCGATCGCCGTTGCTCGTCACTTGGAGCTAGAGTTTGATGCGATCGCTGCTGCTCTAGAGAGTTTTGGCGGCGCACATCGACGTTTTGAGCGCCGAGGCGAATATTGCAATATTACCTTTGTAGACGACTATGCTCATCATCCCAGTGAGCTCAAAGCGACTTTGTCAGCAGCTAAGTTGCAGGTTCAGTCATCAGATGGGCAGTATCGACGGGTTGTTGCCGTGTTTCAACCTCATCGATACAGCCGTACTTATACATTCTTGCAAGAGTTTGGGAAGGCGTTTAGCGATGCTGATGCTGTTGTCACTACTGATATTTATAGTGCCGGAGAGATCAATGAGTGGGATGTCTCTGGCCAACGATTAGCAGATGTCATTGCTCAATCCCATAGTCAAGTCACTTACCAACCCTCGTTGTCAGAGGTAGAAGTTTTTCTGCAAAACACCTTAAAATCAGGTGACCTTGTTTTATTTTTGGGAGCAGGTAATCTAAACACTATCATTCCGTCGCTGCTCACCTTTTACTGGGAAAAGGAGCAACACACGTTGCCGTCTTCCATTTGTAACCCGGCCTAGAGGCTTGACAATGGCCAACGCTTAAGCCATTCTTTGCGAGCCATTCTTCGCTCAATCTCTAGGCCCAAAACATCTAGCTTTCGCACCTCACACACGTTCGCAGTCTATTTCTGCTCCTCTTGCCGATGGTTTTGACTGAATTTTTAGTAGTCTAAACTTTATTGAAAATGAGGAGCCTCCTGTCGCTAAACCAAACCTCAATCATGCAGTAATTTCGCACTTTATCGTCATGCTCCCAATATCTTGTGGTTGTAAGGTAAAACCTGAAACTACAAGATCAGCTCAATCTACTGTTTTAGTTGTGACGATATGCGAAGTTTTTAGGGATCTTTGACCTCTGTCTTCATCCTTGAACCCTGCAAGATTGTGACGAAATGTTCCATAGACAAGATGTTTAGAAAAACTGGCATCTATGTCGGTGCATGTCGTTCTGGCTAGCTTGCATCTTTTCGCTAGTGAGGCTGATGTCTTCAAGTGGGAACTCTATCTGTATGGCCACACTACAGTTGAGAGCAGCGAGAGTTAGGGAGCGCAACACAGGAGATCTAGACTTGGGCTTAATGTTCCTGCTATCTCTGAACCCTCGACAACACAATGATCATGACGCTTATCAATGATCTTCCGGATATCTCAAGTGGTGCTCCGCAATTGTCAAAAGTAAAGACTCCTACGTCTGCTTCTACCAACCGTGAACCTGCGGGTTCACCCTCTCCACCCATGCCAACGTCTATGCGCCTGCCCCGTTTGCCTCTTGGAACTTCGCCTAAAGCGATCGCCCTACCTGGAAGTGCGTGTCTGATTCAGCCTCAGATGCCCTTAGCCCGACTGACATCGTTTCGGGTGGGGGGCAATGCCGAACTGTTTGCTGCACCCCGCTCAATGGATGATGTTTACGCCATTCTCGAATGGGCCGATAAGCAGTCGGTGCCACTCATGACCTTGGGGGCAGGTTCTAACTTGCTGATTAGCGATCGCGGTTTGCCAGGGCTCGTCATCTGCACTCGCCATTTACGGCACACGACATTTGACCATGAATTAGGGCAGGTTGTTGCAAGTGCTGGAGATTCTCTAGCAAGGCTGGCTTGGCAAACGGCTGAGCAAGGTTGGCGAGGCATGGAATGGGCTGTGGGTATTCCAGGAACGGTTGGCGGAGCAGTCGTGATGAATGCGGGGGCTCACCTGTCTTGCGCGGCAGACATCTTTGTTGAAGCCCATGGTGTCTCTGACGATGGAACGATCAAAGTGTTTCGGCCAGAAGACTTAGAGTTTAGCTACCGAACCTCTAGCTTGCAGCACAGCCAAGTTCTGATTACGCAAGCGCGCTTTCAGCTCAAGCCTGGGTTTGAGGCTCAAGAGATAATGAGTGAGACGCGATCTCATTTGAAGAAGCGCCATGCCACGCAACCCTACCATCTGCCAAGTTGCGGTAGTGTATTTCGTAATCCGTCGGCACATGCGGCGGGCTGGCTGATCGAGCAGACAGGCTTAAAAGGACATCAGATTGGAGGGGCGCAGGTCGCCCAACGTCATGCCAACTTCATTTTGAATTTGGGAGACGCAACGGCTAACGACATCTTTAATTTGATTCAAGACGTGCAGCAGCAGGTCGAAGAGAAATGGTCGCTTCTGCTTCGACCCGAAGTAAAGTTCATTGGAGAGTTTTAAGATTCTCCTCGTGGAGATTCCGCCTGCTACAGCTTGAATAATGAGTGTTAATGTTTTAAGGGATACGTTCACCCCAAATCGATTGAGGGCTATAAAATCATGGGAAAAGGCAAAGGATTTGGTCTAGGCTTGGGCAAGATGAAAGAGTTGGCAGATGCCTTCCAAAAAGCCCAGCAGGTTCAAGAAGGTGCTAAGAAGCTCCAGGAAGAACTGGAACAGACAGAAGTGGAAGGACAAGCTGGGGGTGGATTGGTCAAGGTTTACATGAGCGGCAACCAAGAGCCTCGCCGAGTGGAGATTTCTCCAGATGCTTTGGGAGATGGCGCAGAAATGCTGTCAGATATGGTGGCCGCTGCGATGAAAGACGCTTACGACAAATCGACTGCGATGATGCGCGATCGCATGGAAAGTCTGACCAGTGGGCTCAATCTTCCGGGTATGTAAGGTGGGGTCTGAATCTTAGTCTTGGTTTGGAGAGTCTAGGGTTCTCCACGGCAAGCTTTGTATTTAGGGTGTTTTGAATCTTGAGGGTGCCTTTTGGTACTCTTCTAGTGCTTGCTCAAAACTAAAAATTAGGGTAGCTGTAGGTTGGGTTGAGATCACGAAACCCAACGATACCAGCCTTTTTGCTGGGTTCGCTATCGCTTAATCCAACCTACTTTTAAGGCTGACACTGTGCCAGCCTCCTTAATACATATCTATTGCAAAAGCGGTGAGTGCTCTGTACTCACCGCTCTTTTGATTGACGGATATAGTTTGACGGATTAAAACTATAGCGATCGCCAAAAGCATTACGCAAGAAACCCCTGTAAGGGCGAGCTGCCCCTCAAAAGAGTTCTTCTATCATCGGCTACTTATTTTGGCGATCGCCATACCTTCGAGTTCTGACGCTATTTCCACCCGGCGCGGTCAGAAATTTGTAGAACTTCACTGTTGTTGTAGCCATAGGTGCTGACGTTGACGGTATCTACCTTGAAGTCACCCATTTCAGCGACGACATCATCAAGTTTGACTCCTTCGGCGACCGGGTATTCGTTGTTGCCTAGGGCAAAGATTTCTTGAGCTTCTGGAGTAACCAGATACTCTAAAAATGCGATCGCCTCTTCAACATGAGGTGCATTGACCAAAACTCCAGCACCGCTAATATTGACGTGGGTTCCACGATCGCCTTGGTTAGGGAAAAAGACTCCCACCTGGTCAGCAATGTCTTGCTCGGTTGCATCATCAGACTTGGCTAGCCGTGCCCAGTAGTAATGGTTGGCGATCGCTACATCACATTGTCCGGCAGCGACGGCTTTGATCTGATCGGTGTCTCCTCCCTCAGGTTCGCGGGCAAAATTAGCGACCAGACCTTTCGCCCACTCTTCTGTTGCATCAGCCCCAATCGATTCGACCATCGAACCCAAGAGAGACTGATTGTAGATATTGCTAGAGCTGCGAATGCACACCCGCCCTTTCCACTTGGGATCGGCTAACTCTTCGTAGGTCGAAAGCTCGGACGGATCGACGGTGTCTTTGTTGTAGACAATCACCCGTGCCCGTTGCGTTAACCCAAACCACAATCCGTCAGGATGGCGCAGATTGTCTGGAATTGTGGCCTCAAGGGTCTCAGATTCTACAGGCTGAAACAGCCCTTCTTCTTCAGCACGCCAGAGACGGCTGGCATCCACCGTCATCAGCACATCAGCCGGACTATTTTCAGCTTCGCTCTTAATCCGACTGATCAGCTCATCAGCGTCTCCCTCAATGAGATTAATTTCAATCCCTGTTTTGTTGGTAAACCCGTCATAGAGGGACTCGTCAGTGTCGTAATGGCGTGAGGAGTAAAGATTTAACTCGCCTACAGGTTCTGCGACACTCTCAGATGCACTATCTGTGTCGGTTGTTGAAGAAGTCGTGTCTGGCGAGCCTTGATTAGAACAACTCGCAATGGCAAAGGTTGTCAGTCCGGCGATCGCCGCTAGAAGCTTTCGCTTTGTCAGGTTCATGTTGATTTCTAAGCTCCTTAAAGAGGTTTATATCGATAGGTTTAACGAGAATCAATCCGACTATTGGAGGAAAATACTTGCGGAAGAAGCTTTTGCGGCAGTCGGAAATCATCACGGTGGGCAGGTGCAGTGCAGAACTCAGAACAAGGAATAGCCAATTGAAGAGATCAAATCAGCTAGAGTCAAGAGCACTGGGTACTAAAAGGCAATCTATCTCAGGATTTACATCATCGAGTCCCCTGATCTTAATGAGAATTATTCTGAACTAACGCCCGAAGAAAACTATATTTCCTATTGATGCTTATTGTCAATAAGTAGCCATCCTGATCAGCAATTCTCATTATGGTTACGCCACAACGCCCGCAATTTATTTGCGGGCTACAAACAATCAAGTCTCCTCGGGACTGATAACCGATGGATCTTAGCCCCAACGGGGCTTTCACTGATTAGCCCGCAATTTATTTGCGGGTGGGTCGGAAGCGTAGCCAGATAGCCAATACGCCAAACTGAGAATTGCTGCATCCTGATTGCATCGCGATCAGGCGCGTTCTTGTTTGAGGTGCCTCAATTCAGGTGTCTCGATTCAGGTGCCTCAATTCAGGTGTCTCGATTCAGGTGTCTCAATGGGGATCACCAAGGGCTGCCCACCAGAGTAAAGCCCGCCCAGTTGTAGGGAGAAACGAAATCGATATAGCTCTCAGCTAAGTCGTCGGGTAGAGTCAGGCGATCGCCTGAGCCATAGAGCACTCCATCTTGGACGTAAACTCTGCCCTCTAGCATGGCAAGCTGCGCGAGCTTGAGCGCCTCAGCCTTCGTCAGCACATCGTCTTGAGCTAACTGCCAGTAAAATTCGCGCATGAGAGCAAGACTGCCGACATCGCTCACTTGCCACAGGCTCGCTAGAGTGGTGCGAACGCCGGAATAGTATGACAGTCCTGCAAATCCCATCTCTGCTTGGCGATCGCCCAAGGCTGTTTCACAAGCGCTAAGTACAAGAAGATCGATGGGGCGATCGCGCCAGCCCAAATCGCTCATCTCGTTGAGGGAAATGCGATCGTCTTGCCAGAGCTGAATGTAAGAATTGTCGGGCGTGCCGGATTCAAACGCCGCATGGGTTGCCAAGTGAACAATCGCAAACTCATCTGAAGCAAGTTGCTGAATCAAATTGGGTCTGGTGAATTGCTCATTGATAAAGACTTCACTGGTCCATTGGTTCTGCCCAAGCTCTGCCAGTTCTAAGGGAACCGCAGGCAACATATTGAGATCCTGAAACTCAGACGCTCCCATTGCCAAAACTCTGGCGCGATTCTCTGGATCTTGTCGCTTATCGATGAGAGAAAAAGCTGGAATAACACTGAGATTATATTTTTCAGCTAAATAGTGCTGACCGTCATGAAGGGCAGCCAGGGGCGTTGAGCGAATGCCTTCACCGACACAGAGGACTAAGGTGTCAATGTTCCATGCTTCTAAGTCTGCTTCTATCGGAGCCACAATCCAGTTATAGAGCTGTTGAGAGGCGATTAAGTTGCGCCCCGATCGCGCAGGACTGCTTGTGAACCCCCGAAATTCGACCAGTGTTTCTTCCAACAGGTCTTCTGGCACATCGGTGAAGGAACGCTGAATCGCCTCCTGGTTGGGAGCGAGCAACACCAATTCCAAATCGTTTGGGTGAGGAAAAATGTAGAGCAAGGCAAACTGAGCCTGAGTGTCTTGACTCATTCGCTCTAGCGTCACTCGAATGTCGTCAGCCGCCATGGGGGATGCAGAGTCAGAACTGCCGAAATAATTGTTGTACTGGGTTTGCCAAGTTTGCTCAATTTCGGCGACTCTAGGGTCATTGAGCATCGGGTTTGATTGGGCCTTGATGCTCCAAACCTCTGAAAGCAAGACTGATAGAGCGATCGCTCCCAATATGCCCAGCAGGACAAACATGGTGCTTCGAATAAGTCGTTTCATAGCCGTTCTTCTGTCTTCCTACTATCCGATTGCTGATCATTAGGACGGGCAAAGAAATTCTTTCGAGCCATCTGCCACCCTTAATGCCGCCACTCTTAAATAAATAGATGAAATAGATGCATCGAACAGACGAATCAATCTGCTGATCCCATTCCCAAGCAACGTTTGGAAAAGGGATCGGTATGCTAGATATTGTATGCACTGGCAGCATAAAATTCATGCAATTCGTGCATATTGACTGATAAGACATATCTGAACCTAATGTCTTATCAGATCCGATATTTCACACTGTTATTCCGGATAGTCTGTAAACTCTCGTGACGATCTCATGCGTCCAGCCATGCGTCTAGCTCTGGTCTGGAGGCAAATCTAGAGTGCTCCAATGTAGAGTGCCATCGCCAGATTAATTTCGGTCGGGATCACCATTAGGTCGGTCTTCCGGAGGATTAATGATGCGATAACGACCAGAAGACTCGAACGAAATGCTGAAGCGATCGCTACTATTAGGCTCAGAAGGGGGGCGATCGAGTGCAGGCAACTCATGCAGTTTAGACGGCACAGCTCGGTTCCAACGCCGCCAAGATAAAGCACTGCGCAGGGCCAGCCACATCAAAAACAGGGCGATTAGTCCTCCCTGTCGAGGGGCATCGAATGCCATCAGCAACAGCACAACGCAAAGAAAATCTTGGAGAAAGATGACCCAGATGGGCAATCCTCTGAGGCGATAAAACCAGCCAACTTGGACAACCTGCAACACGAGTGCCAGTAGCCCTGAAATGATGCCAATCAGCCACAGCAATTCGGGGTTGAAATCAGCAAGGCTAGCCGCTGTCATGCCTGCGATCGCCCCAAAAAATGGACTGAGCACAAGCTGCACCCAATGCACCACGCGCACTCCTGTGCGGTCTTTAGAAATCATCAGCTCGATTAGCGCCCAACTGACAAGCACTCCCACCACAAAAGACGGATGGAAATTGGACAAGACCGGGACGTGACTCCAAAGCTGATCCCCCTGAAGAAGGCCGATCAGTAGTAAGGGCACAGCAATTCTCATCCCAGTTGCAGCGGATGCCGATAGCGCAGCAAGTATTTCAATCATGGTTTCAGCGCCCAGTGAGTAGATCAACCCGGATTAATTGACCTAGCAGCTTTCAACGATGCATTGTCCTGAGATACGCGGGTTCACAATTTCAAAATCTTGTTCTTGAAACGATCGCCAGACTCGCGCCTCAGACGTTGTGCATCAAGGCTCAAATTGGATAAGAGCAAAGCTGAATTGCACCTTATCGTTCTTCTGCAAAAGGATTTTTGTGATCAGAAGCTGAGCTATATAGTCCTCTATCCCTCGCACGTCGATTCACGGTGTGAGGGATCGTGCGATTCATCGTGCGAATCGAGCTACCCTGATTCTTTGTTACCCAAATCTTTTGAAAAAACGTGCCTCTACGTGAGTTCTAACATCAAATGGAATGAATGGTTAGAAGGGTGAGATACAGTTTCTAGATAGACGTTTATCTTTGACGGGTGAAGCGATGGGAGAGTAGGACATGCTCACAAGCGATCGCCCTTCTTTTGGTAGGGAGGAGTAAATTCACAAAAATTTACAAATTTGCTTCGACGCATTATTGCTGAAGCTGCCGAATCACTCGCTGTAGGCAGTCAGGCGTTACCTGATTAGTGATGTTGACGGAGCCGATCGCCGTCGGCAAAATAAAGCGTACTTGCCCCGCTTTTACCTTCTTGTCTGTCTGTAGGGCCTCAATCATGTCGTCAGCAGAAAGGTTGGATGGAATTTGCGTCGGTAAGCCTGTGGCTGCAATCAGAGCGACTTGCCGTTGCTGTAGCTCTGCGCTCCACCAGCCCATCTCTACGGCAATTTGACCTGCCGCTACCATGCCGATCGCCACGGCTTCGCCATGATTGACGGTGGTATAGCCTGTGAGGCTTTCGACGGTGTGGCCGAGGGTGTGGCCATAGTTGAGAATGGCGCGCAGTCCTGCTTCTCGCTCATCTTGGCTGACCACATCGGCCTTAGCCTGACATGAGCGTGTCAAGATCGTCTGAAGCAAGTCTGCTGGCAGTTCATCATGGGTTTGTAGGCTCGGAGCTGCTTCGAGCTGCTCAAATAAATCACGATCCCAAATGACGCCATATTTGATGACCTCGGCCATGCCTGCCCGAAACTCTCTGGGCGGTAAGGTGCCCAGCACCTCGGGATCAATCAGCACCAGTTGGGGCTGATAAAAGGCTCCGATGAGATTTTTGCCTTGAGGATGATTGACTCCGGTTTTGCCACCGATGGAGGCATCGACCATTGACAACAATGAGGTGGGCACTTGCACAAAATGAATGCCGCGTAGCCAAGTTGCGGCGGCAAATCCGGTCATGTCGCCAATGACGCCTCCCCCAAGAGACACCATCGTTGACGATCGCTCTAGCCGATGGGTGAGCGCAGCATCATATATTTTTTGGATAGAGTCGAGGGTTTTGTATTGCTCGCCATCGGGCAGGAGGCAAGATTCTACAGCAAAGCCTGCATCCGTCAGTGATGCGATCGCCCGTTCTCCGTAGTGCTCAAATACTGTCGGGTTAGACACCAGCAGCATCTTGCGCCCCAGGGTTGACTGCCCGGATGGGGTCTGCAAGCGATCGCTCATGAGCCCAGTGCCCAACCGATCAAGCCCTCCTGGGGCGATCGCCACATCATAGGCGCGATCGGGTAAAGCAACTGTGATGATCGACTTCTGTGCCAGGGTCATGGAACGCCTCAATGCCAGCCTCAACGTCAGACAATTAGCATAGCGCTTTTGCAGCTACAGCCCTACTAGAGCCCCAGTGGATTTAAGAGCCACCCTCGCACAAAGTAGTAAATAGTGGCGAGATATTCTTCGACGACGCGAGTCGAAAGGGTGAGGGTTTCTGCATCGGGCACGATGTCATTGAGGCGCATTAAGATGTCACCGCCCTGAATCTGAAACCCATAAAAATCGGTGGGAGCCGCGATCACCTCATCGTCAATGATGTTGAGCCCACGGGCAAACGCAGCCCGAGCCCGCCTAATCTTGCTGGCAGGAGCTACTAACAAGACTTCATAGCCTGTTTCTTGCAAGTTTTGATCATTCAAAATGCGGCGAACGGCGAGGGCACTGCTGCGGATATCTCGGCTATTTTGCTCAACCTCAATATTGCCGGGAGGCACTCCATTGCTGGTGAGGATTGCGGTGATGTCGTCTTCGACGTCTTTAGTGCCGCGCTCAAGCTGAGACCCTGGGCTAATGATGACGAGAGGGTTGCCGCCTAAGCTTCGTTGATCAGAGTAGAGCCGACCGACATACTGCAATCGCGTCACAAACGTATTGTCAAAGCCATCGGCTGGGCTGTTGAACTGGGTTCCGGCTCGATAGGCCGGATCAGCAGGATTAGTTCCATCTCCGAGGGCAACGATGACTTCTACGACCTGATTGCTGTTGGTGAAGGCGGCGAGTTGCTCTGCCGTTTGCTGAGTTTGGGTCATGAGCCAGTAGGCAACCAGTGGGGTGCTAAAGACCCACAACACAATAAACGCCCACAGGACTAAATTGCCATTGATTTCTTTGATGCCTTTTTTGAGTGCCAGCCCCATCAGCAAGAGTGACAGCCCTAGAGGTTTAAACGGAAACGACAGGATTCCCCAAATGGCTCCCAAGACGCGATCGCTGGGGTCTTGAAACAGCAGTAAAAAAAATACTACGACTAAGATGCCGCCTAAAACCGTGAGATAGGGTTTGGGGATCAGCTGATCTACAACGTACCAAATGAACCAGACTAGGACACCCAGCAGCAGTAGACGGGTAAGCAACTCAGGCATAAACCAATATCCTCAAGGCAAAAAGCCAACTCTAGAGTCAGGGTAAGGCCGGAGGAACGAGGGCTGTCTGCCGATCGCAATCTCCTATGCCCCACTGACCCCTTGAATTATGCCCTCGAATCGGAAGGAGGCGTATCGAGAATGACAGGATGTGAAGCCCAAATGTCGTCTGCCCCAAATGTCGTTTGCAATGTCACTTGCTAAGAGTAAAGCCTTTGCTCGACTGCGAATCAATCGCCAAAGAGCCACGACACTGTAATGGCGATCGCCCCAACGGTCAGCCACCAGGGAATTTGCAGAGACGTGATGCAACGCAACGGCAGCAGCACCAGAAAATGTAGCGGTGTCAGGGTGGACAGAACCAGCACAATCATCAAGACGAATAGCATGGGTGTTGAGCGATCGCTGTAAAGGAACGTCTGCTGGGTAACGCAGGAATCTAGGATTTAACCGTCATACTCGGTGTCAATTTCAATATCAAGGCTGTCTTCGTCGATGCGAACGTAGAGCACATTCGGACGGCAGCAGACCTGGCAATCTTCAATATAAGACTGCTGATAGCCTCCACTAATGTCGATGAATGTGGTGTTGGGTTCGCCACAAAACGCGCAGCTAAAGTCGGCGGTATTTTGCATGGAAAAGGAAGCTCGCTCAAGAATCAGAGTCGGGATCAGCATGGCTTAGGTCAGCATGGCTTAGTTCAGCATGGCCTAGGTCAGACGGTTTCTCAGCCTGGATCACCTGAAGGCTACCGCCCGCATGGAGATGGCGATCGCGCATCTGGAACCCTGCCTGCTCTAAAAGCTGCACTAAATCGGTTTGGATCAAGTGCCATGCTGTCTCAGTCTCAAATAATCCCATAAACAGCGCCAGCCCTGGCCAAAAAAGAGGATTGGTGGGCTTGTGTAAATCGATCAGGGCAAACACGCCGCCCGGTTTCAGCACTCGATACACTTCTTTCAGGATTTCCTGAAGCTGATCGGGCTGCATCTCGTGGAGGGCAACGCTGGTGTGAACCACATCAAATTGGCGATCGCCAAAGGGCATGTTTTCTGCCCAGCCTTCGACATAGGTGGCAGTGGGGACATTCTGTTGTGCCCGTTGCAGAGACTTCGGAGACGCATCGAGTCCCGTCACATGGGGCGATCGCGCCACCAAAAACTGAGTCGTCTGACCGCTGCCACAGCAGAGATCGAGCACTTGCGTCTCTGCTGTGAACTCAATGCCCTCTAGCGCCAGTTGACGAAACCGAGCCTCGCCGCCCACGGGCAAGGCACTGAGTCGGGCGATCGCGTCATAGAGCCACTGATACTGATAGCTCCAGTCTCTTAAAATCGTTGCCATAGGTCACGATGCTCCTGTTTCAGTTGCCCTAGTTCGATTGCTCCAGCAAACTTAACAGGCTTCTAAGAGTATGGTAACGATTGGTCGGCTTTTTAAGCTGGGTGATCAGGTTTTGCAGTAGGAGTAGGAAGCGCCCGTTCAATGCAGCTTTTGACCTGTTCGGCCAAAAAATTGCACTCGGGCAGGCTTAGCATACTGTAGTGATCGCCTGGAATATCAAAAATCTCCAGCCCCTTCTCAGCCATGTTGCCCCATCCCTGTAACGGATCTCGATTTTGCCAGTCTTCGTAGCTGTAGTCATCCATAAAAGGTTTGGTCTGTTTCTGAAATCCCTGGGCTTGCATCAGCATGATTCGCCCTGGGAAGGGAGTAGGACTGTAGTGCTCATAGGCCTCTGAATACGTCCAGCGAATCCAGAGATTCCGTTCTTGCTGAGGAACGGTTTTCCCTTGGGCGAGCAATCGCTGACATTTTGCCCGGAGTAGCCGCTTTTTCACTTTTTCTTTCAACTCCAAAAACAGGAGTTTAGGGCTCTTAGACTGGATCAGATACTGCAAGTAATGGTGGCGGCGAAACTCACGTCGCGGGAATGTGCCGTGGCCATAGGAGTCGAACAGGACGAGTAGTGGCACATCATGACCTTGGCGAGTTAGCTGTTGTGCCATCTCAAAGGCAATAATGCCTCCTGCGGATACTCCGCCTAGCAAGTAGGGGCCTTCGGGCTGCACGGTTTGAATCGCTTTGATGTAAGTCTGGGCGATCGCCTCAATCCGATTGATGGGTGCGCGCTTACCATCGAGGCCCGTTGCCTGGAGGCCATAGTAGGGCTGATCAGAACCCATCGATTCGGCCAACTCTTGCATGTCAAGAACGTTGCCCCAAATACCGTGGACGCAGAAGAAGGGAGGGTTGCTCCCTTCGGGTTTGAGGGGCACTAACGGTGACCATCGATCGACTTCGTCTTCACGGATAAACTGAGCTAACTGGGCGATCGTCGGTAATCGCAATAGGTCGGGTAACATCACATTTTTTTGAAATCTCTGCTCAATTTGAGTCACCAGTTCCATCGCCAGCAACGATTGCCCCCCCAGCTCAAAAAATGAATCTGTGATGCCGATGGGACTCACGCCCAGAATTTGCTCCCACAGCTTAACTAATTGATATTCCAGAGCATCTTGGGGCGGCATGATGCTCTCTGCGCTGCGCATGTCTGCTTGAGTCGGAGCGGGTAAATTTAACCGATCCACTTTGCCATTGGGATTGAGGGGCAAAGCCTCTAACATCACAAATACATTGGGAACCATGTGTTCGGGCAGTTCAGATTGGGCTTTTTGGCGCAGCTCGGTCTTGAGCTGAGTCAGGTCTTCATCTGAGGAGCGATCGCCCGTCTCTGAATCTGTATCTGTCATATTTGATGTCGGCACGACATAGGCGACAATCCCCTTGCCGCTGGGCAAATCATCACGAGCCACCACAACGGCTTGCCCCACATCTTCATGCTCGACCAGTGCAGCTTTGATTTCGCCCGGTTCGATGCGCATCCCCCGCAGCTTGATCTGAAAATCGACGCGCCCGACCAGCTCAATCGTGCCGTTAGTCAACAATCGTGCAGAGTCTCCCGTTTTGTAGAGGCGAGCAAACGGTTCTTCAGTTTGAATGGATGCCTCTTCTGCATCAGACGTATCCACAAATGGATTCGCTACAAATGCCTCACGGGTGAGATCGTCGCGATTGAGATAGCCCCGTGTGAGCGATGCTCCTGAAATATAGAGTTCGCCTACTGTTCCCTGGGGTACGGGCTGTTGATGCTCGTCCAAAATGTAGACTCGGTTGTGAGGGTAGGGATAGCCCACAGGCATCACACCATCCGTTCGGTCAAATGTCTGGGGTATCGGAAAGACGCAAGCCCCAATCGTTTCTGTTTGACCATAAACGTTGAAAATCTGAAGGCTTGATCCAAAAAAGTGGCGCAGTTTTTGATAGAGCTGACAGGTCCAGATACTGCCAGAGAGGGCGATCAGCCGCAGATGAGTGGGTTTAAGTTCCTGCTGCTCTTGCAACGGCATTGATTCAATGCTTTGAAGCCCATAGTCCCAAAGGGGAGGAGGGGTGTCGAGAAGAGTGATTTTCTCTCGGCGAATAAGCTGTAGCAACGCGACAGGATTTTTGGTTTGCTTACGGTTGGCAATGACCAGTTTTGCCCCCCGTGCCAGTGGTTGCACAAATTGCCGCACCGATGAAGAGAAGGCAAAGGATGCTGTGTGAAGGCTGACGTCGCTGGCTTGGGTTTGGAAATGGTCTTGCAGAGCATCGATATAAACCGCGACGCTTTTATGGGTGACGGTCACTCCTTTGGGTCTGCCTGTTGAGCCAGACGTGAAGAGAACATAGGCAAGATTGTCAGGGGCAACCTCAACACTAGGCGGTTCTGTCGGTTCTTCTGCAAAGGTGTGCCAGGTTTTATCGAGACAAATCTGCGGAGTCTCACATTCGTCAAAGAGCTTTTGCTGTTCGTGGGTGGGTTGCGTCAACAGAAGAAGGGGACGAGCTTCGCGAATGATACGTTGCAGATGGGGCTTTGGATAGGTCGGGGCGAGCGGTACATAAGCTCCGCCTGCCTTCAAAATGCCAAAAATGCCGATTAGAGTCTCGATTGCTCGCTCAACGCACAGACCAACGGCGACTTCTGCCTTAACTCCCTGCCGCTTCAAATAGTGAGCAAGCTGGTTTGCTTTCGTGTTTAAGTCTGCATAGGTGATGCACTGGTCACCCGCTTGGATGGCGATCGCCTCTGGTGTTCGGGCAGCTTGTTCTTCGAGATAATGGTGTACGCACCGGGCAGCAATGAGCGGTGACGATGTTGCGGATGGAGCGTTGATGACATTCTCTGTAATCGTTGAATTCGTCGGATCGGGTGTTGTAAAAGAAAAAGATTGAGTCATTGTGCTGTAGTCGAAACATCAGACGTAACCAGAACGCGCAGCATGATTTGACTCCGAGACAACGCAGCCTCAGAATCAAGCGGTAGATTTGCAAATGCCCCTTTAGGTCAAGCGAATGATGCGATTAGCGATTTGATGAATGAGATGCGAGAACTCTGAAGATTCACCCGTGCTTGAATGACTTTTCTCCGCGATATGAATCAATGCAGGAGTGCTGGCTCCCCAGCAAGGCTAGGGTTAACTACAATGCACACCTATGAAAAATGCACACCCATGCAAGTTGGCGAAGAACTAGCCCTGGTCTTTAAGCACCAGTTTCTAAGCACCAGTTATTGAGGAAGGTGGAAGATGATAGTAAGTAGCTAGGCGGAATTAAATATAAAACGTTCCAGCAGGTAATTTCCGGCTTTGCTTCGCGCCTCCATCCCCTCAATGACAGTCATGGCTAAGTCGTATTCGTTGTCGAACATTTGGCCTGCAATGGCGTGGGCTTTCAACTGCCGCCACTGGGTCTCAATCGGATTCATCTCCGAACAGTACGGCGGTAAAAAGAAGAAGAACAATCCCTGCTCCTGCCACCGAGGCCATTGTTGCTGCACCAAGCGACTGGCATGAAGCGAGCCATTATCCTGCACAATGATAGTGATGCGCCCTGTCTCAGCCAAAGATTGGGAAGCCTTCTGAGCCACCCAATCCATCACCTTAATGTAACTTTGCCCCTTAAAGCCGCCCTGAGACAGGGCATACTCGAACCCGGTTTCAGGGTGCCACAAGCCTAAAATGCTAATGCGACGTCCATGGCGAGTCGGCGTTTGCTCCATCCGTTTTTGCTCTCCAATCGGACTGTAGCTGTAGCTCGCTGGACTCCAGAGGCAGAAGCCCGCTTCATCCAAGTATTTGATATCGGCCAAACCCTCCTCAGCCGCCAGCACCAAGGTATCTAGGTCCGCCTGTTTGAGGGCTTTCTTGACGGGGTCTTGCTTCCGCTTATGGCTGTGTCGGGTTCGTTTCCACCGATATCTTTTTTTTTGAGCAATCGCCGCAACCGATCTCCGCTCAAGTCCACCAAGCGCTCCTGCTTGAGCTTCTGAGCTAATTGAGCACTGTTATAGGTTCGAGGCTCTTGATCTAGGCACTCGGTTAGATACTCGAGGTCTGACGGCTGCCACTTGGGTTTTGCACCACGGCCTGGTGCTTCCCACAGTCCACCGAGTCCATAGCTTTCCCATCGCCTCAGGGTCGCTCTGACCGTATGTTGATGACACTGAAAGATCTCAGCAATAGCTGGCACGTTCAGCCCTTGGGCATTCAACCGCAACATGTGCGCTCGGTCACGAGTCCGATAAGGCACGCTCTGGGCTTCCCGCAACTCGCTTAGGGTACGCGCTTCCTCCTCGGTTAAACTGATGCGCAATGGGGCGGGCATAGGACTTATCTCGGGCTACCTCACTATCTTACATTTAATTCAAACTGCCTACTTAGCTGGTTACGAAGTATTAATCAAAGACCGTTTTATGGATAATAGCGGCATCGATCTCTCTATAGAAGTTCCAGGAGAGATTATAGACTTTCTATCTCCTAGCATCAACGCTCAGGTCAAGTGCCGATCAGTTGATGCAATAACAGGTTCTTTTATAAGTTGTTCAATAGACCAAAAAACTTACAATAGATTGGCTCACGAAAACCTACGAGTTCCCCAGATACTAATAGTAGTTTTAGTCCCTAAAGATATAAATTTATGGATGAATCATGGAATAAAAAAAGATAGAATATTGACTATGACTAAAATATCAGCCTATTGGATATCTATTAAAGGAGAAAAAAAGACGCAAAACAAAAGTAAGACAGTGAGAGTACCTGTTGAACAAAAACTTACATCAGATACGTTAGTAGATTTGATGTATAAAGTGGCGAGGAACGCCTTATGAAGAGTGCAGCAATTGATATTGAATCTCTAGGCGAAATAAATCCTGAAGACTTGTCTTTTTATCTTGAAAGGCATGGATGGAGAAAAGATAATGAAAGTAAAAGAGACGGTGCATCTATTTGGACTCTTCGTTTAGGGGACGAAAGATTAGCACGTGTATTAGTACCTTTAGACAATAATGAACCAGATTTTTCTTTAACTATTTATGACCTCATCAGAATTCTTTCGACCGTAGAAAACCGTTCTGAGGCAGAAGTTTTTTTATCCGTCAAAGGCTCATCAGCTACTGCCAAAAACATTAACAAGCAAGTTATAAATTTACGGCTTAGCCATGAGGATGGAAACCCTAATACTCTTGAGATCAGGAAGCTTGGCCCTCTTCTAGTTAACCTTCAGGCACTTATCAATGCTATTGCTCAATATGAAGACGGAATACCAACAGAGGTAGGGCCTATCTCCAAGGATATTACTAATAAGACTCAATTTTCTGTTGTAACAACTTTCAAAGGATCTTTCGGTATTACCCTGGCAAACGAGGCCGAGTCAGCACTAATTCAAAGAACTATTTTTGATGAAGTAGAAGAACCCTTAATTCATAAAACAATAAGAAATTTCATGTCTCTTTTAGAGGTCAGCACAGAAGAGGAACAATTAAGAGAGCATCTTGTCAGAATACGCAAAAGAGCTGCGTCAGGTTATAGAAATTTTCTTCTAGCTCTTGCCATCGCTGAAACAAATAATGTAATTGAATGGGGTTCTCCTAATGGCGAAGCCTCTAAAAGAGTGGAGTTGTCTTTTATTGATGTTATGAATGCGGTAAATATTGTGAGCAAAATAACTATAGAAGAGCCTAGAAATACCGAAATAGAGCTTGCCGAGTGGATTGGAGGGAACGCAAGAAGGAGAGACTTTGAAATACAAGATATTTCTACTGGAGAAACATATAGGGGAGAAGTCTCTCCTCAGGCGATAAGAGATGCAGAGAGAGCACGATGGCATGATGTTTATCGAGCACTGATTCAAGAAGATTTAGTTGTTGATACATCAACCCAAAACGTCAAAAAAAGATTTACTTTGATGTCTCTAGACTCTTTAGAAACACAGGAGCCTGAAGACTAGTAAATATCACAAGGAAATCAATCTTTGTACGACTTAGTTAGCAAAGTATGTTAGTACCCTACAATTGGCTACCTTAGAATAGATAAGTAGGTGATCTCAATTATTCGTAGGATGTGTTAGCGACAGCGTAACGCGTCAAAGCTTTATAGAGTGGTGCGTTACGGCTATGCCTAACGGCACCCTACGGCATCATTTATTTAGGACTACCTACTTATTCACTCTTGAAATTGCGAAGCAGGCGATGAATACTACGGATAATTCTCCAATTGAAGATATGGAGTCATCGATTTTGGCATCTGTGACAGAGTTACAGCGTCAACTCAATGACTCGCTCAAGCAACTATCGCCAGAGCGATTACAGGTGCTTGCTGATTTTGCAGCTTACCTTGCCGATGTTGAAAGCGAATCTGCAACTCAAGAACTTTTGGCCATTTCTGGCTTGCTAGAGCGCGTTAAGCAAAATCAAGCAACCTCTAAAGCCCAGTACACCAGTTGGAGAACTCTCCGCTCCGATGTATGAAGTTCTTCTTCACCCCGATGCCCAAAAAGTTTACGTCAATGCTGACACAGCCCTAGCGAAGAAGATTGCCCGATGTTTGCAGCAGCTAGAGCAAACTCCCCGATCTCATCCCAACATTAAGGCTCTCAAAGGGGATTACGCAGGCTATTATCGCTATCGTATTGGCGACTATAGGGTGATCTATTCGGTGGATGATGATCGAGTTCAGGTGTTTGTTGTGGCGATCGCCCATCGGAGCAAAGCGTATGAGCCGTGAGTATTCAAGGTTATCTGCGGTGGGTGATTGAGAGAGTTCAGCCATGCGTCTTATTTTGTTTGTCTGATTTGTTTGTCTGATTTGTTTGTCTGAGGGAGGGCAAGTGTGAGCACCACCATCCAAGTCTATGGAATTCCCAACTGCGGAACCTGTAAAAAAGCGTTTCTGTGGCTCGACCAAAACGGGATAGCGTACGAGTTTATCAACACTAAAGAGCAGCCTCCCACCCAGGAGATGATTGCAAACTGGGTCAAGGCTCTAGGCTCTAAGCCCATGCGCAATACCTCAGGCCAGTCGTATCGGGCGCTGGGCGAAGAGAAGAAAACCTGGTCAGATGAGCAGTGGATTAGCGCATTTACCGCCGATGCCATGTTGCTCAAGCGACCGCTCTTTGTCAAAGACAAAACAGCCGTGCTCGTCGGATTTCGCGCCAAGGAAGAAGACATGCGTGAAACGCTGGGATTGAATGAAGGGTAAGAAGGGGCGATCGCCCAAGCACCTTATAGCGTCTGCTCAAAAGCGTGCTGGAGATGCTGATCGACGCAAAACCGAGACGGGCCGACCGCAATCCATCGTCCTGGTTGAATGGCCTTAGGAATGGGGAGCATTCGGTCTACCTCTGGGATAATTCCATCGGCAGGGGCAGAAGATTTCGTAACGGATTGCGACGATAACGAGTGGGGCGATCGCCCCTGGCGAATTAAAATCACGTCAAATCGACAGGCATATTGAGCGTGAGGAGACATCTCTGACAAAAACAGCTCAGCCGCTTTCCAGAGCTTGGCCTGTTTTGCCGCAGTAATCGATAGTAAGCCGTTGGCATCCCAGTTGCCCCGACTGCGCCCTTTCACTTCGACGAAGACAAGCGGTACGATGCCATTAGACACAGACTGATTAACAGACTGATTAAACGTCATGATTTGTGGAGAATTGGGAGCAATTTTTCGCCCCTGGGGATATGCGATCAAATCGATCTCACCCCAGCGACAGTGCCACCGATGATGGGCAACCGTCCAGCCTAGGTTTATCAGCCATTGGGCGGCGATCGCCTCTGCTACTACTCCTTGGGTAGCGCAAGCACTGACCGCAACGGTCTGATGATGATTGTCAATATAAATTGAGGGAGATGCAAAGCGGCTCAATTCTACGTCCTCTAACCAATCTCCTAGATCTTGTATCAAGACTCGCTACGCGATCGCGATTTCGCCAGTTAAACTAAAAACATTGAGGCGTTGGAGCCATACGATCTAACCTCAAGCTATCGTTACCGAAACAATCGTTACCGAAACACTACATTAGAGAGGTCAAGGTACGCCGATGAGTGCTGAAAATCACTATGAGACACTAGGGGTTGACGACAACTCATCCTTTGAAGAAATTCGAGATGCCCGCGATCGCATCTTGGCCGACTGCAAGGAAGATGAGTCGCGCTCAGAGGCCATTGAAATGGCATACGATGCCATCTTGATGGAACGCTTGAGAATGCGTCAAGAAGGCAAAATCAAGGTTCCCGATCGAATCCGGTTTCCCGAACGTGTCGTCGAGGTTCCGGCAAAGCCTACCTCGGCTCCCTCGCGACAAGGGCCCGAATGGGTCAAACGACTGCTTGATACTCCCAGCCGCAACGACATTTTATGGCCTGCCCTAGCCTTTAGCGCAGCGGCCATGCTGAGTGTTTTTAGCAGCGGCAGTGGCGAAGGCGGCAGTCAAAGCTTCGGCATTGCCTTGGGGGTCATCTTGACCCTATTTTTTGTAAATCGCAAAGAAAACAAGTTTCTTCGGGCTTTTCTGTTAACGATGGTTGGTCTCGTGGTTGGAGTCACTGTCGGAGAATATCTTGGCGGAGCCGCAGAAGCACAGCTAGAAGCGCTCAGTTTGACGGCTGAGGGGTTCGCTTCCATTGTGACGCTGTTTGTGTTTTGGCTGATTAGCAGTTTCCTGCGATAGCCTCTTAAAAATCGCGATCGCCCATTTTCCACATCATGAATAGGGCGAGACGAATCGGGCAAGTCAATCGGGCGAATCAACAGAGCAAATCAATGGGGCAAGTTGCAATCGCCTTAGCCATGAGGTTCACCAGACATCGCTCTAGTCGCTGTTTCTATGGTGAGGCTCAACATGAGGAATAAGGGAATGTGGTTTTTCGAGGCCGTGGTCGAGCATGAGTGCCTCATCGTTCATGATTTCGTGGGGCAAACCATCGGCGAGGATGCACCCCTGATCAAGCACCACCACCCGATCGCACACCTCCAGCACAAATTCTAAGTCGTGGGAAGAAATCAGCATGGTTTCCTGCGACTTTTGCAAAAACTGAATTAACCTTCGACGAGCCCGCATGTCGAGATTGGCCGATGGTTCATCATAAATGACCAGTTGAGGCAGCATCGCAATCACTCCGGCGATCGCCACCATGCGCTTTTCTCCACCCGAGAGATGATGCGGCACCCGATCGATGAAATCACCCATTCCGGTTAGATCAAGAGCCTCTCGGACGCGCACTTCAATTTCTTCTGGCGATAGCCCCATATTTTCGGGGCCAAAGGCGACATCGTCTCGCACCGAAGCGGCAAAAAGCTGATCGTTAGGATTTTGAAACACGAGGCCCACATCAGATCGAAACTGGTTGGCCACAATCGGTTCGCCAAATACGCTGATCTTCCCTGCTGTGGGCTTCAGCAAGCCGCAAAGCGCCATAAATAGAGTCGTTTTTCCGGCACCGTTGGGGCCAATCACACCGACGCGTTCTCCGGTTTTGACCTGTAGATTTAACTGGCTCAAGATCGCCTTGCATTGAGGATAGGCAAACGAGAGATTAGAAATGGCGATCGCCACTTCGTTTGCGAGGGGAAAGGTCGAGGCGGGGGAAGATGGGGTGTCCAAGTTCAAGGCAGAAGCAGATAAGTCAGACGCAGAAGAATACGATTGAGTTTGAGTCATACAAAGAAAGAATTAAGCCACAGAACGAGTAAACACAGCACCGAAGCAGGGATGGCACCCAAGCAAAATCATCTGAGTTTTGCTTAAAGGAACCAGCCAGCCAACACAAACAGAAGGGCGATCGCCAATGCCATCACAAACAGCACGCGATCATGATTTAGAGATAGCGGCGGAGCAGGAGGACAGAGATGAAGCGAGTTGAATTGAGTCGCGGGCGATCGGCCATAACCCCGTAGCCGCATAGCTTTGTAGATGTGTTCGGCTTGCTCATAGCTACGGATAAAGAGACTACCCGCCAGAGAGGCCAGCCGATCTAGGTCACGAGAGTCAGGCATAAACGCAAACCGTCGCGCCGAGCTATCGTGACGCTGACCCTGACCAAACCCTCGCAGCCGCATCGCCCGACGCATGGTCGTGAGATTATCGGTCACTTCATAAAGATAGCGGTAGCTCAGCAACGTCATATCAGCCAGCAACGAGGGTAAGCCGAGCGATCGCATCGCTTTCACCGTTGTCAAGAAGGGCATCGTGCCCAACAGCACCAACGCCAAGGTCAAAATGCATAAAAAACGAGACGCAATCAGCCCTACCGTGACCAACCCTTCGAGCCGCAAACTGAGAAAACCCCAATGCCACAGCACAGTTTCGCCTGACAGCCAAGGCAGCAACGCCACAATGCCTAACAGCAAATAGCCCGGATAGTGCAGACGATGGCGCAAAAATGTCAGCGGCAGATTTGAGAGCCAAAATAAACCCGCTGTAATCAGCACCATAGGCAGCACCAGCTTGAGCGTTTCAGCGCTGGCAAAAGCAAAAATTAGTGCAGCCATGCCCACTAGTTTCAACCGAGGATTCCAGCGATGGATCAGCGAATCGAGATGGGCATATTCATCAATCTTTAGGTTCACATTGCATCCTCATTTAAACTCGCTCTACCTCTTCTTCAAAAGCAAGAGACTCAGACGATTTCTTCTGCCAGTGATCGTCTAGCAGCTCTGGTTTCACCCGCCGAAGAAACAGCACCAACATGGCCGTAAACGCTCCTTCTAGAGCCGCCAAAGGCACATGAGCCAAGCTCAACCCATAGATGGCAGATTTTTCTGTCGCGACATCTAACCCCGGTGGCAGCGTCGTGATGATCAGGGTCATGAAAATAACGGCGGCGAGTCCCAAGCCCACCATGCCTGCCAAAAATCCAGAGATGCCGTCTGCAAAGCGTTGATTAAACCGTTTGGCTAAGGGATAGCGCAACCGAAAAATATGATAAGACACGAGGGCTGGCGTGCCCATCATGACGGCATCGACTCCCAGGGTTGTGAGGCCACCATGACCAATAATCACCGCCTGGAAAAATAGACCAATCAAAATGGCGGGAAACGCATAGTAGCCTAAGATCGCTCCGAGCAGGCCGTTGAGCACCAGGTGAACGCTGACCGGAGGCACCGGAATGTGGATCGAAGACGCCACAAAAAAGGTCGCCGTTAACAGCGCAGCCTTGGGAATGCCAACGGTGGGATCAGGCTGGCGATTAATTTTTCGCAGAGAATACCAGGCAATAGGAGCGGCGATCGCATATCCTGCTGCGCAGACCTGAGCTGGAAGAATGCCGTCAGGAATGTGCATTCTGTTTCGACCTCGCCGCAAAAAACATCGCTGTACCAAAAAGTCCCCAAATGACGGCTCCTGCCATCGTCCATTTTTGGATCGGGTTGAGGGTAGCCGTCGAACCGCTGCTGGAAGCATTCAACAGGGCAACATCACCCCCCCCAGAGGCACTGCCGTCTGACGAGCCAACGGTTGTGGCGATCGCCCCATCTGATTCCCCAATCGGAATACTAACAATATCACCATGACCCGCCTGCCGAATCTGAACATCCCAGTTTCCCGCCATGCTGGGGTCAGGAGAGAACAGAAACCGCCCTTGGTCATCTGTCATCCCCGTGAGCCAAGGTTCTGAGAGATTTTCAGGCGCATAGACCGTCACTTGGGCATTGGCCATCGGCTCGCCTGAGTCGTAGGTGGCTTGCACCTCTAGAGACTGAGTGGTTTGGTATTCAATCACTGCACCATGAGCGAGCGATCGCTCTGCTGTTGCGAGCACCAGCGAAACAGCTAGGGAGAAAACGATTCCTGGCTTGAGCCAGCGAATCAAACGTATTCGGTTAAGAGTCACTAAATGGAAAGCCATCTGCTGTACCTATTCGCAGAAATTTTAGTCAAAAGCACGAAAGTCAAAAGCACGAACGAGAAAAAATTAGAGGCGCGGCAAGGGTAAAACAACATCGCACCCTATGAAATACCCCATGCAATACAGCCGCGCTACAGGCTAGCCCGCAGCCTCCTAGCCCCTTCAGGCTCAGCTGTGGGAGTGGTCACCGACTTCAGCACAATGGCCTTCGCCCACGTGCCCCAGTCCTGCAACCGTTTCTTCTAACGTGCTGTAGTCTTCAGGCGAGAGCTGCTCTTTGAGCATGGCCATGTCGGCTTCCAGTTGGCCATTTTCGGCCAGAGTCGCCAGGGGATCAAAGCCCAAAGCACCTGTATTGATGGGATCATCGGCAGCAGCTTCGCCATCCCCAAAAATGTGATCAAAGTGGAACGTCGCTTCGACATCCGTCGTTTCGTCTGCGTTCAAAATACCCTTGCGAGCATCTCCAACAAATTCGCCGCACTTGTAAGAGTACTCAGGGTCAAGCATGAGATTGAAGCTGACCGTCTCGCCATCTTTTTGGGCTGTGCCGACCAGCATCAAGGTGCTGCCCGCCGCTGGCCCTTCGGTCGCAGGCTGCATTTTCCAAGACAAAGCATTGTACTGACCCGAAGGTGCAGAAACCTCTCCGATTAAGATCGGCTCAGCATTTTCGTCCCCTTCGGCCAGATCGACGGTCACGGCCTTAGCCAACCCAGCCTCCGACTTGGCCTGTATCTCTTCACCAGCATCGGGGTCAAAGGGAGGGTCAGTCTGGTAGGCCGTCGGCTCAACCACATTGACATACAGATGATCGAAGCTAATCTCCCAACCGTCTCTGGAAACAAACCCTTGGCGAACAAAATCTTCTCCATTGGCACGAATCTCAAGAATGCCAGATTCGCCTGTTGATTCTGCACTCTCAGCAGCAACGTCCTCTGAGGTCTCTGCCCCGGCAGGCGCTTCCGATTGAGAATCAGTAGGCGCTGTACAAGCCTGCAAAAGACCCACAACAAGGAACGCGAGACTGGCTCTGGTCAAAAACTGTTTTTTCATGAAACTCTCCGAACGAAGGTAGACGCAATCACTAGACGAAAACTGTTACGAAAAATTAGGAAATAAACATTGAGAAATGAATGAGGAAAGATTCCTGAAGCATGATGGCGATCGCCACAACTCTTTCAGTCTCGTGCATTCCAGTTTTGCAGGTTTACCCTCACCCCCTCTCCCTGGGGTAGAAGAAGAACCAGAATTTCAAAGTCCATCTCTCTGAGGAAGATGGATTTAGGGTGAAGGGGACAAACGTGGAATAAACTCTCACAGCCCAGACATATCAGGAGTCAAGAGGGCTTCAACTCAAAGACAACCATTCATCTCTAAATCTCAACATTGGTGGGTAGAATTTGCCGATCGACTGATCGACACAGATAACCGTTCGGGAATCGAGATGAAGCTCCTAGCATTCCAAAAGTACTGATTCGATCATGATTAGGAGCCAAAAGCGAGACCCTGTAGTAGAAAAACAGTCATTGTCTCTGGTATGTCCCTGGTAAATTTCCCCATTTTTTGAAATCAACCATCATGCTCCACTGTGCCTATAAAACTGCACATTCCCTTTGAATTCAATCCTCTCCAGGGGGATACAAGATATGTTTTAACGAGAATTTAAGACCTCTTAAGGAAACCTGTGACTAGTTGAAAGGCTCTGATTTCTGGGGTAGTTCCGCAGGATTCACCCAATCAAATGGCGTGGAGCTACCTGTGTTCTGCAAATAGTTTTGCGAATGGAGCGCGGCGATTTCAACTTACATCTGGTGTCAGAACACGAGTTTTTTTGGGCTAAGTACGCTATATTTTGGTTATTCAACGGGTTATAGATAGACCCCAGAGAGGCGATCGCCCCTTCTGATTTTCGGCGTGTGGCACTATGAATAATAAATTTGTACTTTAGCTTTGTACTTCTCATTTGAACCTAAACCGTTCGCATAGGTCATTTGCATAGATCTCATTTGCAATGACGCTTGGCTCTGATGTTGTGAGAACGTGCGATCGCCGCCGTCTGCCTCCTTTCTAACCCCGCTCCCTGTTCTTTATCACCCCTTTGCCCTTATGGTTTCCCAGGTAGAGAGTCTCCACTGCGATTCCAAGCGACGATTCCCCCATCTTGTCGAAGGTTTAGTGCAAGTCTTCACCTGTCCTCATCGTGGCTTTTTTACAAGCGTCATGGCTCAAGCGTTGCGTGTCTCAGGGCAGGGAAATCCAGTTTTGATTGTGCAGTTTCTTAAAGGTGGCATCGCTCAGGGTCATGCTCACCCGGTACAGCTAGGTCAACACCTCGATTGGCTGCGCAATGACTTGCCTCGCTGCATCGACACCCCCCACCTCGAACCCGAAGAAGTCACCGCGCTTTTAGACCTGTGGCAGCACACTCAACATGTGGTCTTGCAAGGGAAATATTCCCTGGTGGTGCTAGATGAGCTAAGCCTCGCCATCAATTTCAACATCATTGGCGAAGCAGAAGTGTTGGCTTTTTTGAAGAAGCGCCCAAGCCATGTCGATGTCATTCTCACGGGGCCAGATATGCCGTCTGCGTTTATTGATATGGCCGACCAAGTGACAGAGCTGCGCCGCAACCGCCACACCTGAGCGATCGCCCCAGCGTCTGCCCCGTCAAATACGCCCCGTCAAATAGGCTCCGTCAAATACGCCCTGAATGCGTTAAAGCCAATTCTTTCTGGTCACGTCTCATCCATTCACCCCCCACCCATCCCATGATTAAAAACGACACCTGGATTACTCAAATGGCCGCCAACGGACTCATCAGTCCGTTTGAGCCTAGTCTTGTGCGCGCGGTTGAAAGCAGCGATGCGGCGAATTCTTCCCGGCCCGTCATCAGCTATGGCTTGTCGTCCTATGGCTACGACTTGCGTCTCTCCCCCGCTGAGTTTCGCATCTTCCGCCATATCCCTGGCAAAGTGGTTGACCCCAAAAATTTCAATCCCGACAACCTAGAAGCCACCTCACTACACAAAGATGAAAGCGGAGAGTTCTTCATTCTTCCGGCTCACTCCTATGGATTGGGCGTCGCGCTAGAAAAGTTGAGCCTTCCCGATTACATCACCGTCATTTGCATCGGCAAAAGTACCTATGCTCGCTGCGGCATAATCGCAAATCTAACGCCCGCCGAAGCCGCATGGCGAGGACACCTCACCCTAGAGTTCTCAAATTCATCCAGCGCAGACTGCCGCATCTATGCCAATGAAGGCATTGTGCAACTGCTGTTTTTAGAAGGAGAGCCGTGCCAGGTGAGCTATGAAACCCGTCGCGGCAAGTATCAAGATCAGCCAGAAACCGTCACTCTGGCACGGGTATAACCAGGGGAAGAAGACGGGTTAAACTCGGTCAACTTCTCTATCGTCCCCCTCCCGGCAAGACAGGTTCGCGGCGAACTTGGCGCACCTGGCTAATTTCAAACACGAGTTCAAAGGGGCGCTCCATCTCCAGCGCCACAAACTCTTCCATCAGGCGGACTTGCTTTGAAGTCAGCGGTTCTTCAGTGACGACCAACAGCCGAACGGTGGGAGGGTCAGAAAACCAGTTGGTCTCAAATTGGAGTAGCTCGACTCGCTGTAGCGTAATCGTGCGATCGAGCAGAGCGGTGCGAACACTGCGCTCAAGTTGCGACTGGAGCACCAGGTCATAAAAGCTGATGCCCAACGGCAGCAATAGCAGCGCAGTCACCCCAAAAGCAATGCTGAGACCCCGTCTTGCTCTGAGAATGGGCGTGTAGCCCGTGAGTAAGAAGGCGACCATGCAAGAGAGGGTGATGCCAAGCAGGTTCGTTGCGAAAAGTAGCGCGGCTCCCATGCTCAGTTGCCAGTCAGCATGGGCCAGCCCCAACCCGATGACACAAAGCGGCGGCATCAACGCCACAGAAATAGCCGTTCCGGCAAGAGCGCTTGAGATTTTGGGCTGCACCTTAGCAAAACCGCTAATGCCCCCAGCAGTAACGGCTACTCCCAAATCTAGAAGATTGGGCTGCGATCGCGCCCAGACTTCGCTGCCATATTCAGCAATGCCGCTGAGAAAACCGATTGAGCAGGCCATCAGCACCGCAATCACCGTTCCGACAGCGATCGCCAGCGCCCCCTTTTCAACCGTAATCGGCTCCCCCTCAAGCGCCCCAAACGCCATGCAGCGAATGGGCAACATCAGCGGCGCGATGATCATCGCCCCAATAATCACAGCGGCGCTGTTAGACAACAGGCCAAAGGTGGCGATCGCGCAAGAGCCAAACACGAGCACCAAATAAGTGGTGTCAATGGCGGCTTCGTCTTCGAGAGATTGTTGCAGCTCGTCACATTTACTTTTATGAACCCGGCGCTTGGCCGTCCATCGATAAACGTTTCGGCTCAGTCGCTTTCTGCGCGAGGAGAGTTTTTGTAATGAAGGGTGGGGCGATCGCTTTGACTGATCCATAGTGGGGCTATCCTACAGGCTTCTGAAAAAGAGAAGATGTTGCCAGGGCAGTTGTTCTTCTGTTTTACTCCACTCAAACCCCACCGATTCTAGTTCTTTTTTAAACGTCACTCTATTATCGGATTGCGTTTTGGATACATTCGCATTTTGGATGACTCGACTGGATAAAAATAGGATTAGCATTGCGGTATAGGGAGAGCCGCAACCGATGCCCCAATCTGACACCACACTGAATCCAGCCCCCTTGAGTGTTTTTATCTCCTACTCCCATCGAGATGAAGACTTCAAAGATGAGCTGGTCGTTCATCTGGCCAACCTAAAGCGTCAAGGCAAAATTTGTGCATGGCAAGACCGTGACATCGAAGCCGGAGCCGAATGGGATGCCGAAATTCAGCAGCAGCTCGAATCAGCAGAGATCGTGTTGCTGTTAATCACGCCGCGTTTTCTCGCCTCAGATTACTGCTTTGATCTGGAGATGCAGCGAGCCGTTGAGCGCCACAATGAGGGTAGCGCTCGCGTCATTCCCATCATCATCAAGCCCTGCGACTGGCAAGGCACTCCGTTTAGCAAGCTGCAAGTTGTGCCCAAAGATGCCAAACCCGTCACCAAATGGGACGACCAAGACGAAGCCTTCCTTGATGTCGTGAAAGGCATCCGCCGCGCCGTGGAGTCGCTGCAAGCAAAAAAGCCCTCGGGGACAGCAACGGTTAAACAGAGTACGGTCGAAAAACCTGCTCGTTTCGCTCCTTCTATCTACAACCCAAGCACCTGGGTCGAGCGCATTGAAATGACCAAAAGGCTACTAGACACACTGCAAGGAAGCTGTCGCGTGTTGGCGTTGGTGGGCATTACCGGAATCGGCAAAACTGCCCTTGCCGAACGGCTAGTGGCAGAATTGCCCCATCCATCCGATACATTTGTAGGGGCGCACGGCTGTGCGCTCCTACCGGATATCAAACCCTTTCGGCGGGTGAATCTGGATGAGGGCGGCATCACCCCAGACTTTGCCAGCAGCGGTGCAGCCTTGTTGCGGAGCCTGGGCGAAGAACCCACCGTGGAGGATCAAAAAGATCCGAAAAATCTGCTGAATCATATTCTCAACGCGTTGACAGAAAGCCCCTGTCGGCTCCAGATTGATTCGATGGAGCGACTGCTGCGAGGCAATGACGAAGAAGGCTGGAGTGAGTTTTGCGATCCGCTGTGGCTGAATCTGTTTCAGCGCGTCCTCACGGCTGGAGATTGTCAAAGTCAGATCATTCTCACGACGCAGGATATTCCCGAAAATCTAGCCTATGAGGGGTCACGCTATGACGCTTTGTGGCACTGCGAACCGATTCGGGGGCTGAACGAAGCCGAACAGCTAGAATTGTTTGCGAAGCGGGGCGTTGTGGAGATCCCCCCTGCCCCCCTTGATAAGGGGGGTGCCGAAGGCGGGGGGATCGAGGCTTCGACAGTCGTGTCATACCTACAACGCATTGGGCGCATCTATGACGGGCATCCGCTGGTGCTGCGGGTGATTGCCGAAGACATCAAAACCTGTGGCGGCGATGTGGTGCGCTATTGGCAACAGTGCCGCTTTGACGACCTCGAAGCCCACAAACCCACCCGCTTTTCGCGGCGCAAGCTGCAACGAGAAGTCGAACGCCGCGTCAAAATCACTCTGGAAAGCCTGCCCGATGATGCCCTCCAGTTGTTGTGTCGCGCCTCGGTCTATCGTCGCCCCGTGCCCAAAGCTTTTTGGCTAGGGCTGATGCCCGACCTCGACCCTGAGCAGGGCGATGCCCTGCTCGACCTGCTGGAGTCTCGCGGATTTGCTACGGAAGACTGGGAACCGGGGGCATGGCTGGGAGCTGATGGTGAGATTCCTCTGCGGCAACACAACCTGATCCGGAATGTGGCCTATAGCCTGCTGCAAGCCGATAAACCCAACTGGGAAACAGCCCATCGTCAAGCCGCTGACCTATGGCTGACGGTTTATGAACCTGTCGATGACGTGCCCAATCTAGAAAAAGTCCGGGGCTTCATAGAAGCATTTCAGCATTACATCGCAGTAGATGATTGGGGAAATGCAGAGAAAATTTTTACCAATCCTATAGATAATTTCAGTCACGTACCATTGCCTAGACAACTTGAGTTTTGGAGCTATTACCAAGAAGGCATCAAACTGTGTGAGCTAATTTTGAATAAGTCAACTCGTGCAGTAGATAGCGTTTGCTTAAGACTCCTAGGAAATTACTACTTACACCTAGCGAATTATGATCAAGCGACAAGTTTCTACCAACAAAGCTTACTTGCTGCGCGGGAGATTAGCGATCGCTTCGGAGAAAGTGCTGCCTTATGCAATTTAGGGTTAGCACACACAAGGCTTGGAAATTACAAACTTGCTATTGAATACTTGCAGCAAGATTTAGCTATTTCTCGTGAGCTAGGAGACACCAAAGGAATAAGCATGACATTAGGCAATCTGGGGCTTGCGTACTACAGTCTGGGGCAGTATGAGCGGGCGATCGACTTCCATCAGCAATCCCTGACGATTGCGCGGGAGATTGGCGATCGCCAAGGTGAAGGCAAGGCCCTGGGCAATCTGGGGCTTGCGTACGACAGTCTGGGGCAATATGAGCGGGCGATCGACTTTTATCAGCAATACCTGACGATTGCGCGGGAGATTGGCGATCGCCTGGGTGAAGGTAATGCCCTAGGCAGTCTGGGGGGTGCGTACTACAGTCTGGGGCAGTATGAGCGGGCGATCGACTTTCATCAGCAATACCTGACGATTGCGCGGGAGATTGGCGATCGCCTGGGTGAAGGGGCTGCCCTGGGCAATCTGGGGCTTGCGTACGACAGTCTGGGGCAGTATGAGCGGGCGATCGACTTCCATCAGCAACACCTGGGGATTGCGCGGGAAATTGGCGATCGCCGGGGTGAAGGCAATTCCCTGGGCAATCTGGGAGTTACTCAACTTAAGTTAAAGCAGTATTCAGAAGCTCTAAGCAACTTAACTACGGTGTTAGCAATTTTCCGAGAGCTTGGTGGCCGAAATGGAGAAGCCGAAGTTCTCAAAGGTTTGGCAGAACTCCATCAAGCCCTAGGTGAGGTCGAGACAGCGCGGCAATATGGTCAGCAGGCACTGGCGCTAGCAACTGAGCTAGGCATCCCCCTCAAAGCCGAGTGCGAGACATTGCTGGCAGAATTAAACCAAGACCGTAAATCATGAAGGAGAATTATTCAACGATGAATTCTGTTCGAGAACAATACGTTGTAGATGCAGAAGGACAGAAAACCGCTGTCCTTCTCTCAATTGAAGATTATGAGCAACTGCTAGAAGACCTGCATGATTTAGCCATTGTTGCAGAGCGCCGCCCAGAAACCCCCATTAGTCTAAACGATATGAAGCAAAGACTTGAGCAGAATGAAAGCCTATGACATCATTTTCCAACCTTCAGTTGAGAAAGATCTTCGGAAGCTCTCCCGACAAAATTGCGATCGAGTCATGCAGCAAATTGAATCCCTGGCTGCCAACCCATTTCCCACTAAAGTTACAAAACTAACAGGGACGGAAGGACTTTATCGCATTCGAGTCGGTGATTATCGCGTCATTTATGAGGTCAGTTCAGAAGAAAAATTTGTTTTAGAGCACTATGTTCGACACCGCCGAGATGCTTACCGAAAGCTTTGATTTTCGCCACAACTCCAGGAAAAGCAAGTGGATAAAGCCCTGGATACTCTAAGACAACTGGAGGAACTGGACGAATGAAATATACGATTGTGGTTCAGTAGAGCTGTTGTGAAATAGAAGGCTCGGGTCAGCGACGTGAGCCTTCTATTTCCTCCCCTCAGTTGATTTACGCTGCAGTGAGATAAAAGTTCCATAATCCCGCTGCAGTCACCATCGAGCGGTCATCGAACCCTTCGATGCGGTTTCGATAGACCTGGTAGACGATGTTGTAGCGCTTAAGCCCAGCAAAGGCATGTTCACACCCGACGCGTTCCCGCGCTAACTGCTGATTCTCCTGCTTCTGTTCGTTACTCAGCTCTCCTCCCTTGGGCTTTTTGTAGGGAATCTCGACATTGACATACTCCTCTTGCAGACCTTGAAACCCTGAATCGGCCTGAATTTTCACGTCACTGGGGAGATGCCCGGCCCATTGTTCTTGATTCAAGATGCCTTTATCGTGAGCTTTGCCCGCATAGGCGTGGCTCAACACCAGAATCCGTTTGTTTGGATCAACTGCGCCGAGATGGCTTCGAGTATGCCGCTTCTTCTTCCCCGAATAATCCTGCCTTTGTTTCTCCGGGTCGCAAGAGCGTTGAATTGGGCGTTCAGTGCCATCCAGCATTACCCGAGTCACCTTTGGAAACCGTTCAATGAAGTCTTCGACACAGGTGAGCTTGCGTTCGGGCAGAACCATCTGTGTGCCTAAGGCTGCTTCTAGGATGGGCTGCAATCGATGAACCCAGCGATTGGCCTGAGAGCGGTCTAAATCAAAGAGCATCCCGGCTAAATCAAAGGTGGGATAGCACTTGAAGTAGAAGAGGATATATATCAGTTTGTCTGTCACGGTGCTCAACCGAGGGGTTCGACCCGCTCCTTGAGCCCGTTGTCTCGGGCTTGGATGGCGACGGGGAATAGGGGCTTTTGCAAGCGCCTCGGCAAAGACGGGCGTTAACGTGTCCAGTGCTTTACGGTTCAGTCCAGTGAGCGCACGCAACAAACGGTCATCGCGCAACAAGCGTTGGAGATTCAGCATGGGACGAGTGCACCCTCGCGCTTCACTTCAAGCATTATCCCCTATTTCACAACAGGTCTAGTGGTCAGACGAAGATGATTGCTTCGTGGTGTTTTTGCCTGAGTATGATGCAGAAGCAGACATTCTAATGTTTATTTTCCGAGAAGCCTTTCCGGTCAATGCCATTTCTGAACCGGGGGGGATGATTGTCAGCTATGACGAACACGATGAACCCATTAGCATCGAGTTTCTCAACGCTTCCAAGCGTCAATTGATCGACCCCCAAAATCTGAACCTGGCGATCGCCACCGATTGAGCAGAGGACAATAATTTCAAACATTCAGCAATTGATTGTAGAAGTTCCCGAATTACCAGGCTGGGCAGCCGATGGCAGCAGCTATCAGGAAGCTGTTCAAACCGCTGAAGTTATGATTCGAGAATGGATTGCAACCGAGCAAGAGCTAGGATGCCCCATTCCAGAACCCAAGGGTCGATTGATGTTTGCTTGAGATTAAGGCTTCTGAAAAAACAAGAGATGCTGGCGGGGCAGTTGCTCTTCTGTTTTGATCCACTCCAACCCAACGGATTCCAGTTCTTTTTTGACCTGTCGCTCCGTCATTTTGTGAAGACGCTTGATGGACAGAAACGGATTTTCGCCTCGATATTCGGCCAACACCACTCTCCCGCCTGGATTGAGAGACGCCATCACCGCTTCCATCACCTCTCGCGGAAACTCAAACTCGTGGTAGGCATCGACCATCAGCACACAGTCCACACCAAAGGGCAGATGAGGATCGTCAACCTCGGCCAAAATGGGCTCTACATTCTCAACACCGCGACGCCGCTGAAGGGTTGTGAGCATGTCCAGCATTTCGGGCTGAATATCGACGGCGAGTACTTTTCCCTGAGGCACTTCAGGCGCGAGCTGAAACGTCAGATAGCCCGTACCCGCACCTAAATCGACCACCGTATCGTTAGGATTCAGATCCAGCGCATCGATAATTTTCCACGGGCGCTCTTCCTGGCGACGGCTAGAGCGCTCTAGCCAGCCCGCACCTCGATGCCCCATGACCTGAGAAATCTCACGCCCCATGTAAATTTTTCCAATGCCGTCTGAGCTGGGCTGACGATAGGTGTACCCGTGATCGGGTGCAGATTGTGAGGCGGTCACCGCATAGGCTGGAGACGGTTGCAGCATCACAGCAGCGATCGCCACCAGCAGCAATAGTAGGGCGATCGCACCTCGTCTAAAACTCGCACGTATCGAAGTCTTCATTTCAATCTCTTCTCAGACCACAGTAGTTAGACCACAGTAATTCAGGCCACAGAAATATTGATGGTTAGCAAACCCCACTATAATTGCATAGACACCTTCATTTCCTGGAATTCATTCAGTTCGCCCTGCGGCATCTACAATTCGACACTCAAGCTCAGAGCAAGCTCAGCGGGGCGACTATCAGCGGCACACTAACCATGACCATCGTTCAATCCATCAACGACATCACTAGACAAGCTCGTCAGGGCAGCGTTGCGGCGATTATTCAAATTTTGAATGATCGACTCGCCGACAACGGGGTCAGAACTCGTGCTGTCTTAGCTCAAGGGATTTTGCAGTTGTTGTGCGAAGCTGACAATGCCCGCGACCTCGATAAAGACTCCCTTGTGAGTCGCATTCAAGGCATCTTAGAATATCTGCGCCCACGACACATTCAACGCGTCCGCATCAATAGCCGTCTTGTGCGCGAACAGCAGCTGCTCTGGCTTGAAGAGATCCAAAAAGACCCAGAGGGTCATCTCCTTTGGTCAGCCGAAATTCGCCTGCCGCCTGCCAATCCGATTCGCTTTCTGATCGAAGATATCGCGTTTCTCGCTAAACAGCATCGCGATCGCATCCCGACAGCGTCGGCCAAGTTTCGCCAACAGCGAGCCCGTCAGCAGTTTTGGCGCGGCATCATTGGAGGCACTGGGCTAAGCCTGTTTGTATTAGTAATGGGTTGGGTGCTGTATGACTGGATGAGCCAGCGCGGCGATCGCTCTATAGCCGAATCTGATCTGGGTAGCTCCACGCAGTCCCTTGAAGCCACAGAGAATCAATCATCAGGCTCAACTCAACAGGTTTTAGACGCTACAGCAGGCGCTCAAAGCTCGTCTTCAGAGATCTCCTCCGATGCGTTTGCCCAAGCGGTGGCGATCGCCGAACAAGCCGTCGCAGACGGGCAGACGGCTACGACTCCAGCAGAATGGCTCGATTTAGCCTCTCGCTGGCAGCGAGCCTCAGATTTGATGTCAGAAGTGTCCGTCGATGACAACCGCTTCGCCACGGCCCAAGACCGCCAAAATCTTTATCAATCCAATAGTGAACAAGCGCTAAACCAGGCCGACGCGATGCGATCGCAGTCTCCAGAGTCTCAAACCGAATAATATTCGAAGTCATTTTGTAGGGGCATAGCATTGTGATGACTCTTACCCCCTACAAAATGATTGCCTTGTGGAAAGATTGGTTATTCTTTCAAGGCTTCAACTGAGCGGTAATCTTGCCCGGTCTGGAGATAGCGATAGAGACCCTTCTGCGTGTCTTCATCCATATAGACCTCTAAAGGCTGCTCGACCTGCTGATAGAGAGCGAGTGCCTCTTTGATGCGGCTATCCCAGTGGGGAGCGCAGGTCGAAAAGTCTGCCTGACGAATTTTGCCTCGGCATGTTGAAGCCCCGCAGCCACAGGCAAACCCATAATCGACATTGAACGGGCCATAGTCATCGCGTAATTCTTCTCCGGGTTCGATATCCCGCACGACAATCTCAAAGCCATAGCCTGTGCTGAGAGTATTGCTATCGCAGCTGTGGTTGACGTACTTTTCAATGTCCCAACTGATAATGAGCTTGCCCGCCTCAATGTATGAATACTTGCGGATAATTTGCTCATACTCAGGGCGATCGAGCAAAGGGCTATCCACAGGAATCTCAATCTCTAGGGCATCTTTGATATAAACAATCGTGCCTTTGGGAATACGATGGCTTGCAAACACGCCGTATCCCACTTCGGGACTCACGACGTTGAGATGAGTGTCAGGATGAATCATGGCGATTTTCTGGAAATAGACTGTTAAGGAGAAAAGAAGAGGAAAAATCCTAATCTGCTCAGATTAAGCGCTTATGTCCTGCGTTTCAGTACGATGAGTAGCCAATAGGCACACCCAAAACATGAGTGGCTCTATGGCTCGTACACCATTCAACGTTCCCTCTCAGGCCCAAGTCCCCTTAACAGTTACATAATGAAACACTGACATAGAGCGGAATTCATTTCTGGCGATGCACCGCACCATCATCGATATGTTTGCCTGACCGCTGGCAAGCAGTTGGAATTTGCCCAAGCCAACCCAGAGCAATATATTGCTTAAGGCATTGCTGAAGGCATTCCTTGAGTCGGCGGCGAGTGATGGTTTTGTGATGGGGTAAGCGCTCTTGAACGGCACTCACCGAGCGTGACCCACCGTGAACCCTAAATTGCTCTTGGCGATCGCACTACAAAACAGCAAGGCGATCGCACCTTCACCACTCGAAATAGCCTCTCTTAAAAACTGGGGCGCTAGGATTCGAACCTAGGAATGGCGGGACCAAAACCCGCTGCCTTACCACTTGGCCACGCCCCAATACTGCGCTGATTGGCTTTCATATATTAGCAGTTTAACGATGGACTGTGTCAAACTTTTTTTTAGGCGCGTCGTCTAGCTGCTACTTTCATGCACATGAATATCCCGCTGCGGGTAAGGGATGTTGATCCCTTCTGCATCAAAGCGGTTTTTCATCGTCTCCAACAAGCTGAACATCACATCCCAATAGTCTGCGGCCTTCACCCAAGGACGAACCGCTATATTGATGCTGCTGTCGGCCAGCTCGACCACGCCAATGACCGGGGCTGGATCACTCAATATGCGCTCTTCTTGTGCCAAGACATCCTTAATCACCGACTTCACATGCTCCAGATTGTCGTCGTAGCCGACCCCAAACACGAGATCCATCCGACGGGTATCTTCTGCCGAAAAATTGGTGATCGTGTCTCCCATAATTTTTGAGTTGGGAACAACGACCCTGCGGTTGTCGGGTGTCATCAGTGTTGTAGTCAAGATCTGGATATCGCGCACAATGCCCGCCGTGCCCGCCGCTTCGATATAGTCTCCACCCTTGAAGGGACGGAGGAACAGCAACAGCACCCCCGACGCAAAGTTAGACAGAGAGCCTTGCAGCGCCAGTCCGATGGCGAGTCCAGCCGCGCCCAGCATAGCGACAAAAGAAGCCGTCTGCACCCCAAGCTTGGCTAATGCAGCGGCAACAATAAATGCCAAGACGGCAATATAGGCCAGGTTGCTGATGAAGCCAACCAGGGTTGGATCGGTGTTACTGCGATTGAGGAGCCGCTTGACTGTGTTGCGAACTATCCCTGCCGCCCATCGGCCAATGATAAAAATGGCGATCGCCGCAACGATTCTCAGCCCAAAATCAGTAAAAACAGCCCGAAGCTGATCAATCCATTGCTCCATTACGCATACCTTTTAAAACACTTGCCATCGGAAGCTGACCAACAGAATGAACAATCCGCCTGTTCAGCCTGTCCCCACAGCCATTCGAGCCTACTCGTTGTCTAATGATAGGCCATCCACTCAGAGATAGATTTTAGTGCATCTAGAGTAAGTCGCAGGAAAGATTATGAGGCAGCATGAGCCGCTGGCGGCAGAAAATACTCAGAGGTAAAGTTGCCATGCAGCCCATAGGGAATGTGGTGCTTCAGCTTGAGGCGGGCGATCGCCCCCTGCCCCAGATCGCGGGCATCTAGAATCACCAACTCGGAGCAATCGCGCTCCGCATTAAACACCATGACCAACAGCCAGCCCTCATCTTCTGCGGTGCTTTCTGGAAACGGCACAAAACTAGGCTCGCTGATAAATCCGCGTGGGGCTGCGCTCCACAGTTGGCGATCGCCCGTTTCGAGGTCAACCTTCCAAACCCCTTGCAGCGGCGCGTTGCCTGTAGGCTCATGAGCCGCGCCCAGATAGAGAAATCGGCTGCGTCGCCCCACCCAATCGGGATGCACCTGAGGAAACTCACAGCTGCGGCCATCGACTCGCTGACCTTCAACGGTCTCAGTATCAAGGTTTACCCGAAAACGCCACAGTTGCCCCGGCGGATAGGCATTAAAGTCAACTTCGAGAAAATCTGCATCGGGTTCAACATTGGGAAACTCTTCGTAGCAGATGGAACAGACTTCTAACTCACCCTCATCCGTCTCCCAGGCATTGCCGTGGTGAAAGACAAACCCCACCTCAGCCGGAATCCGCTTGACGGGATCTTTCCCATTGCGAGGAATGACGATAATGTGAGACGGTTCCTTGGCCTGATAGGAAATGCACTGTCCCGGCCCTCGCAGTCCCAACGCCATTGGAATGGGGTTAAACGACAGGGGAGCCTGAAAGAAAATGCAGTAGTTGGGCGTAATGGCGAAGTCGTGGATAAAGGCAAAGCCCGGAACGCTGTGAGCGTGAGTGCGAACCAAGTTGCCATCAGCATCATGCTCAAAGATTGTGATCGTCGTTGACAATCCAGGAGAGATTGAAAAATTGACCAGGTGAGACTTGCCCTCATTCCATTCGCAGGCCGGATCAATCCAGGGATGGGCGGAGTAAGCTTTCCCCTCTGGCACTGCACCCCCAACATCATCCAAACCCAGCGTTTCGAGCGTACGGGGGTCGAGGCGGTGGGGTTCTGCCGCTTCCCAGAGTGCCAGCAGCTTATCGCCCCAGTAGACCACGTTGGTATTAGCAATATTCTTCAGTCGAAAATCAAACGCATTCGCCAGCCATCCCCCAGGCTTTTGAGTGCCAAACACGCCTCGATACAAGATCTTTTGGGCTGATTGTTCCGCAACAAACCCCTCAGTTCGCACGTAGCGATTGTGATAGTGAGCCCGTCCGTCGCGAATGGCGATCGCCGATATCATGCCATCGCCATCAAAGGGATGATGAATCCGCTGACCGTGGATATCTAGCATGGCGGGGCCATTGCGAAACAGCGTGCCGCTCAGATTTGGCGGAATCTCTCCTTCAACCTCATCAATCCAGTAGCTGTACTCATCTTTGAGCGATCGATAGCCTCGCTGCCAGTCGTCACGGCTATAGGACGGGGCAGAGGGCTGAACAGAAGACGCAGTTTGCAT
>JBARXP010000218.1:0-25419 GCA_049647405.1 Elainellaceae cyanobacterium
GTTTGGCGCTGCTTTTCTATGAGCTGATTCCAAATGTCATTAGGCATCTCAGCCACTAGCTCATCTTTAACCTGCTGCTGTTCTATGCGTGAGACTGAGATACCTATTTTTTGACGCAGCTTTTCGATTTTTCGAGCATCGGTGCTATATTGCGTCAGCTCATCTTCTGCCATGAGCAGCAGGCGCTCTTTTTGTCCCATTGTTCTGTCCTGTTGTGATTTGTCCCGTTATGTTCTGGCCCGTTATGTTCTGGCCCGGTGTGACTATCTGATAATTGGAGGGCATCTGTCGCAACAGAGTCATTAAAGCGGTCGAATTGCTCTTGGGTGTGCAGCACACCCGACTCAGACTCACCGCCCAAACTCGGTGCCTAGGAAAAAACTAAGAACGGGGTAACAGCGCCAGCAACCCACTTTTCACCCGGTCAAACAGGTTGCCGTCAAGTCCACCCTTGGGGGGCACCGCAAGCTGAATGGGGTCGTCTTTAAATTCTTTAAGCCGATACCCATACTCCAACTGGTGTTGATTTTTACGGAGCACAGGGTAGAGCCGAAAGGCTCCTTGCAACAGGTCGTCTTGACTGCCAAAGATAGCTCGATTAATCTGGCTAGAGCGCTTAACGGCGATCGCCCCCACAGGATACCACTGCTTTTTGCCCTCAATGCGAATATAAACCTCATAGTCTGGAGTTCCCTTCGACTGTAAGGATTCGTATTCCTTCGCGGCCTGATTTCGCTTGACGGTTCGTTGAGAGACCTTGGGCGTAGACTGGGTTTTACCAAATCCAAGATTAGAAGCCATAATCAATCAGCTTTAAGTTGAACAGTAAGTTAAACAGTTGGACGTGTTGAATAAAGAAAAATGCGCTGAGTCACCAGACTCGCGGATCTTTCTGAGTACCTGTAATAAAAGTTTACACTTTAATGGAGCCGTGATGAGTTCTCCTCATAAAAATAAGCCTCAGGAAGACGGGGCTAACGTTGATCCGGTGACGCTGGTCGCAGTCCTTTCGGTCGCGTTGCTGATTTCACTGCTGATTATGGGATTTCTGTTTCAGTAAGGGTTTCGTTCGCCCTCTCAGAAGATCTCTCAACCTCAGAAAATCTCTCAAGGGGAACCACCGCCAACGATTGTGACAATTTCGAGGCGATCGCCCTCTTTGATGTGAGTCTCGTCCCAAAACTGACGGTGCAAAATCTCGCCGTTGTATTCGACTGCCACGAGCCGGGGGTTCATGCCTAGCTGATGAAGTAGAGCGGGCAAAGAGGTCTGAGCGGGGCACTGATGACCCTCGCCATTGACTTGTAGCGTAATTTCACTCATTGATTTTTGATCAAGATTAATTCGAGGTATTCATGCAAATCACTAAGATGACTGTTGCTGCGATCGCATCATTTGGTGATGGTTGAGCTGAGCCAAAAAATATTGCGTAATCAGAGTGGGGTGCTCGGCTTCCATGATGGATCGCACCACTGCAACCCGTGATGCCCCTGCCGACAGCAGCTCATCTAAATTTTCGGTGTCAATGCCGCCAATGGCAAACCAAGGCACAGAGGCATGAGCTACCGCATGGCGGACATAGTCATAGCCCACGGCGGCTTTTCCGGCCTTGGTGGGGGTTGAGTGAATGGGGCCAACACCGATGTAGTCGGCTCCTTCGCTTAGGGCTCGATACATCTCGTCAGAATTTGTCGTCGATCGCCCCACAATGCGGTTGCTGCCGACAATCTGCCGAGCCAGGGCAATGGGAATATCTTGCTGCCCCAGGTGAACCCCGTCGGCATCGACCGCCCGAGCCAAATCTGCCCGGTCATTCATGATAAATAAGGCTCCGTAACGATGGCAGAGTTCTCGTAGACGAATGCCGTTTTCAATGCGGGTGACATCATCGGCCTGCTTGTCGCGATATTGCACCAGGGTCAACCCTCCTTGCAGCGCAGCTTCGACGTTTGCAAATAGCTGCTCACCCGAAGAAGTCACCAGATAAAGGAGCGATCGCTCCAATAGCTGCTTTCGCTGTTGGCCCATCAGAATGCTGTCGAGGGCATAGACCTGATAGCGCATTTGCTTAAACGTCTCGCCCATGCCTGCCTTGTAGACTTTGCCATACTCCTCCAGTACCCGCAGAGCTTCCTCAACTCGACAGAGATTGGCCTGGAGAACGTGGGTGACATCACTGCGGTGTTCTTCGTTGGGGTGGGAGAGCTGTGTGCCCAAGTCGCCGGGGGTATCGCGGGCGGCTCTTAGCTCAGGGGTATGCCATGAGGCCAGCTCTTGCCGCATGGCCTTACACTGCTCCGTCAGATCTCCGCGATTGAGCCCAAAGCGACACCAGTCTTCAACGATGCGAAGACCTTCGCGAGCGCGATCAAGATTGGCGTCTAAAATGCGGCACACGGCTGATTCACACCCAGAAGATATCGAGTTGAGCGCATCGTGCTGTTCTTCCATGCTGATCGTCCATAATTGCTATCGCTGAGACTGAGGTGGCGATCGCCCACATGCCCTAACTGCTTAGGGTTAGAGGGTGTTTGAAAAGTATTAGACAACAGGCTAGAACAATGCTGATCCCCCTAAGTCCCCCTTGAAAAGGGGGACTTTGATTCCGGTTTCCCTCTTTTCAAGAGGAGCTAGGGGGGATCTGAAGTAGCATTATTGACGACTTCTCAAACATCATCTTATGAAGGCAAAATCGCTGTTCAAACCCTTGATTCATCGGGTTCTCTGTCATCCTATAGCAATCTCAAATGAATCGGGAACAGCTTGAGCCTATCTGTACGGATCACGATGACTGAAGCTTTTTCGTCATCCACTGTCGAAATTCGCTCAGTCTGATATTTTGGGCAAGTTCGGCATTGCTTGGCAGCGATAGATTACGGGGCTGTGAATTGCTGACGCTGCAAGCTTGGGCGACGGGAAGGCAGGTCTCAAGCGATCGAGCCTCAAGAAACTGATCAATCACCTGGAGGGCGATCGCCAAAGTCTGCTGTTCATCTCCGCCCTCAAGATCATCAGAGCCTCCCGGCAAGGTCTGCGCCGAATTCTCCATGTCAGAACCAGAACCTGATTGACGCCGAACTCCTTCTACCCGCCGCGCCGCAGTTTGAATAATGTCAACCTGCTCGCCTAAATCTTGCAGCTGTTCGAGCTGAGATAGCGGTTCGAGCTGTTGGGCAAGCTGTTGAATTGGCTCTAGTTTCTCTGCCAGGTTTGTCATTGGCTTGAGGTGCTGAGCGAGCTGTTGCAGCGGTTCGAGTTTGTCTACCAAGCTCTGGACATTGTTGACATAAGCCATGAGATCTTGAATCGGCTTCAAGCGAACGGCCAGTTCTTGAAGCGGCTGTAGCTCTTGCTCTGGATTGATTGCATGGGCTAAATCTTGAGGAAGAACCCCATCAGAGTTGATGCTGAGGGTTTTGGCGATCGTCTGTACGATTTCTAGCCCTTGAATAAAATCAAGCTCGCCCCTTTCGATCAGCCGTTCCACGAGATCAGCCCGTGACATATTTTGAGCTTCAGCCAAGTCTCCCAGAGACTCCCAAGCGGAATCCGTCGCTCGAATACTCCTGACCTTTCGGTCTTCGGTAGACTTTGCCTTAAATCGACCGTCTTCTCTGCGCTGAAACCGCTTCATCCTAGAGTTCTAACTAAAGTCGTTTGATTTGAAAAATGTTTAAGTGTTGGAGCGGCCAAGCTCTGAGCAACCCGCCGTGATGACGCCGAGATAACACATTTCAAGCAAGTCACCGTGTAATACTAACGCTGTTTCTCATTTCATCGCGAGGCTGGAGCACAAGAGTGACATCAGCGAATCACCGTTCATAACTTGGTTCGAAACCTAGGTTTTTCGCATCTATTTCCACCCATAACTTAATTTAATGTTGCATCTATCATCTACAACCTAGCAGCATATTGAAAAGACTGTCGATCTTAGAAGTACTGAAGATAGCGCGATTAAATGAGTCTTTACCCGCTGACCCGCAAACGATGATAGATCAAGCAAGTTAGATGATCTGGGTGAGATCAGCAATATGCTCAGCGCACGGAAACTTTCCTCAGGAGCTTGCGTCTCTATTGAAGAGTATGGTAGGTTTCTTCATTGTATTACACGGTATAAGGTACAGAAGTTATGAATTTTTCAATGAAGCGGCCTGTTTCTCTTCTCCTCGCAGCATCTGCAATGGGTTTGTCTGTTGCAATGACAGCATGTGGTGGCGCAACAACTGATGACGCTGCTACTGACGACGAAATGGAAGAAGTGGCACCCGAAGAAGGAGCTGAAGGTGAAACTGCTGAATAGTCTCACCCCTACTCTGGTGTGACCTTCACAGCGATTTATCTTGAGTTTGACTGCCCTCTTGGGGGCATTTCTTGGGTCTAATTTGGTTCAGCATTGGGACTGAGTCGATTGAAATATAGAGTATTGCCGTCGGCATTACCGATGCAGCAGTACTCAAACTAAGCTCCGTCGGCATCAGTTCCAAGCTGCAGTCCCACGTTACAAATTTCACATCAAGCTCCCAATCTCACGTTTTGAACCTGGTTATCGTCAATAACCTCTTTTTCAGGAGACCCTCAACGCTCAACTATGAAACGTTCTTTATCTCTTCTGTTAATTCTTTTATCTGTTGGAAGTGCTGGCATTTTAGCTGCTTGCAGCGACCCCAGCGCTAGCTCTGATAGTGCTCTTTCTGAATCGGTTGATGCGATGCCCTCAGAGGAAAATGCATCCTCTGAGGGCATCGCACTCAATGAGCAGCAGCAAGTCTATGTAGATGAAGTCAAAGCCGAGCTTGAATCGTTTGAGCAAAGCATTTCTGAGCTAGAGGCAAAAGACCCTCAACCCGACGGGTTGCGTCGTTTGAGCAAGCGCTACGAAGCCGCACAAGTCGCTTTGGCAGAACTAGAGTCTGGCGATATGCCCTGGCGAGAGGCTCGGAAAGAAGTCAATCAGGCCATGCGACGGTTGAAGCGAGTCTCTGAAAAAGTTGAGGCCAACTAATCAACGATTAGCTTCAAGCCGATTTGGGCAGGTTTTGAATTAGCTTGAGCTGACTCGTTTGATTGATACATCAGATGACTGAGCGGCGCATTCTTATGAGAATGTGCCGCTGTTTTGTGTTGGCATTCTCATGAGAATGCCAACTTTTTTGAAATGACCCCAGTTGAAACACAAACCTGCGGCTCTGGATGGTAGAGCCGCAGGTCAGCAACCACTGGTTATTGAGCAAGCTGAATCGCCTAACGATAGACAATTGCAGTAAGACAATTGCGGTAGGCTATAGCGCTCCTAAGTTTGCCAAGCCAAGAATGACGCCTGCGCCGATCAAATGACCGAAGCTAGTCGTTGCCAGCAAGCCCGGTAACCCCATGCCACCAAATAAGGCAGGGGAGGGAAGCTGAGGCCCTTCACTGGGCATCTGAATTGTTGCCTTACCAATGGCGATCGCCAAAATATTGCAAATGATCATAACAATAGCGACTTTGGGGCTCCAGGAGAGAGTAGTGGGAGCCGCCGCTGCAAAAAGGATGAGATGAGTCAATGTTGTGTCTCCTAAACCTTGTTTGATTCGTGTGTCTGAAAATGCCTGGTTCAGCCGATGTACCCAGTCTGATATTTACGGTGGGTAAAGGGGTGAACGAGGCGTAGAGCAATCCATTGGGAATGTTGGGGGCGATCGCCACGGTATATTTTTTCTGCTCACAGTCTTGCGCTTACGATGTTCCGCTCGCGCATATCAGCTAACAGGTTCCGTAGATGTCATCTCCAATCATTGCCAGTGCATTACTTCTAAGCTCTAATCTTTCCTCAGGAGTTGAATCCTGGTAATAATCTTGTTGCAAGAATTAACACGTTGCGGGAATTGTACCGTCCAATTGCGCTGATTCTTCCGGCTTCAAAACGCAGATCTGGCTGACCCTTGCGCCTCCGATTCCCTCTGTGACGCTGATCGGGACTCTGTTTTGCTTTCGCATCGTTCACTTTTTTCTACCCCTGGCGATCGCCCTTACGTCGCTAGGGCTGCATAAGCTGCGTCAGATACGCCACCGCCAGAATCGACAAGGTCGAGAAAATTTAATTCCCTGCAAGAAGATTTTACAAGCTAGTCAAATCAGCAAGTCATAAGCAGAGGACAACTCGAAGGGTGAACAGTATCTAAACGAAAAGCAAGAAATTTTAATTTCCCTTATCAAACAAAATTCATATCATAGTTAATCTATGAAATTGCTAGAAAATTTACAAAATCGTAGCTATCATAATGTAAATACAATTGTTTATCTAGATAGATAGAGCCTTATTAAACTTTTCAGAACTGATCAAGAATAGCTTGAAAAAATAGATTAAAAGCCCTGTAAGCATAGCATAGCCAGAATTTTGAATACATCTCAGGCATTAGATTTTCTTAAAGCTGTTAGACCAGAAAGTAGTGAATCAGATATTACGCATAAGGTTATACTTCCTCTTCTTCACCTCCTTGGATATTGTGATGTTGATTGGAAATCTCAAGTTAGGATTGGCAACAATAAAGCGGACTTCTTAGTGCATCCTCCTAATGATTTTTGGGATCATTATCCTTATCTTGTTATCGAGGTAAAAGCACCAAGAAAAAAAATCACCCAGAGTATTTGGCAGATTAGTGACTATATGCGTCACTCTCAATCTGTTTTGGGGCTACTGACTAATGGCTATGAGTTTTATCTCTTACATCATTCTCAAGGGCAAATCATTACATTCGCTAAATATTCACAAGCGGAATTAGTAAATAATTTTAATTTATTTTATAAGCTTCTTGGTAAAGAGTTTTGCTTAAAATTTAGAAATGCTGTACAGAATAGTCAGCAGAAAATTTACTTGAGGCTTTCCAAATTAATTGGAGAAGAATTTAATAGTAAGGAATTATCAAATCTATCAAAATTAAGTATTCATCAAAACAAACCAGCAGCAAGTAAGGAGCGTAATTCTATGATTATTACTGTCTTTAATAATAAGGGTGGAGTAGGAAAAACTACCTTGACAATTAATCTGGCTGGAATGCTAACAAAGCTAGGTAAGAAAGTTCTGTTAATTGACATTGATGCTCAAGCAAACCTTTCAACAGGACTTGGCATTGATCCTTTAACCGATGTTGAATTAGCAGGAAAAAAAGACGTGACACACTTATTACTTGAGCCAAGAACTAAGCTCAGTGATGTCGTTTATAAAAGAAGATGGCGAGATATTCAGTTGGATATTGTTCCGTCTCATATTAGGCTGAGTAGAATGGAAAGTGAGTTAATCCAAACAGTAGACAGCGATCGCATCTTAGTTAAAAAGTTAAAGAATCATGATTATGATTTTGTTTTTATTGATCCACCACCATCTTTTGGTAAAGTCAACAGTATATCTTTGATGGCATCTTCTGGCATCTTAATTCCTACTCAGCTTTCACCCTACCCTATCAGAGCACTAGAATATGTAATTAGCCGAGTAGATGAGGTGGAAGCCTATAAAGATTCCCCTCTACCTATTTTGGGCGTTGCTGTGAGTATGTATGATCAAAGATCATCTAGTTTTAATTTTTCAATGGAAGAGTCTCTCCGGGCAATCCTGAACAAAAACTCAAAAGATCATTTAATTGAACTTTTCCCAGAAAATACTTGGATACCTAGACTCAATATTATTTCAAAATGTCCAGAGCAGGGCTATCCAATTCAGGAAGCAGAATTCGATGACAACTTAAGTGCAAAGGATCGTGAAGCAGCTCAATCGGCAGTTGAAAGGTTAGAAAATTTAGCAACTCATTTACTAAATTCGCTTAAGAGAAGTAGTTAAACATGAGCCAGAATATTAGACGTGAAATTATCGGCAAAAATCTAGGTATTAAACCTATTAATCACGGACAGGTTTATATCTTCCAAATTGCTCTTCCAGATGAAAAAAGACAACCGCTCTCGCTCGAAAGACGCCAAGCTATTGAGAGAATCCTTTTAGAATATCAAAGTAATTTAGTTTCTCTGATTTTACGGCGGACAGATGCTTATGATGATGAAGATATTGAGTATGAGTTAGTCCATGGCTCTGATTGGCTTCAAATAGCTAAAGACTTAGATATTGAAAAGCTCTGGGCATGGGTTTTTGATATCAGCGAGGAGCAGGCAACCGATGTTATCAAAGAAATAGAGCTACTGACACCAGACTCGCAAGATTCGACGCCAAATACGACTGATATATTTGACACGCAAAATTCTGATCTTGCCTCCCTCATTGAAACAAAACTACAACTTGCGATCGAATCAATTAAAAACTCAATTACTCCTATTCTTAATGGAATAAGAGATGATCTAGATGAAAGACTGAAGATAATAAACAATAGGATTGATACTCTTAGCAGTACAAACAGCAATCACAATGAACTAGTCAGGCTAATAGAAAAGCTGGATGCAATCCAGCAAAGCACAGGTTCGTCACGAAAATTGATTGAGCCAATACCAAATCCAATCAATCTACTAGAAGCCTCAGAAAAGGATATTGAGATTTCTCTGAGAAAAGTCAAGGCAAGAAAACCACAAATTAAAGCCGCAATTGACGTGATTCGCTACTGGAAGAAATCTGAGCATGGCTTGTCATGGGAAAACTTAGAATTTTCTTCTACGTCGAGTCAAGAGGTCAAAGGCTTCGGTCAGAAAACCTATGAACAACTACAAATAATTGGAAAAATTCCCAGCCCTAGCGAAGCAGAATAATCATCTTGACTATATTTCGGAATTCTACTTTTAGCTCATGTTTAACTAGAAGAGGTTGGATATAGCCAAAAATCTAAGATTTTTGTCAGCATCGGCATTACCGGATAGGTCAGCAGAGCCGAGACAAACGTGACAGAGATCAGCAGGCCAAGGTGAGACGGAAGAGGCGCTAGCAAAGCCCCTAACAGCGCGTTGGATAACAAAATCAGAGGATAAACCGCCAAGACGCCCAAGACCACTTTTTTGTAGTAGGGCAGTGGTGGACTCGTTGGTTTTGGGGTATTGCGAGGCTGAGAGAACCAGATTTCCATGCCGCTCGTCATCTGCCGCAGCGATCGCCTAGAGATCAATCCCCGCGATTTTTCGATCCAGCGCTGGTAGAGAGACGACGTGACCCAGTGCCGCAAGTGCTCGTAAGAATCAAACCGAACAATCACGACATACTCAGAATAGGCATTATCTCTAGGCCGCAGCACTTCAACCGCGATAAAGCCTTCAAATTGGCGAGCGGCTTGGTTAATGCCCTGCGTCCAGGCTTCGTAATCAGCAATGCGGTCAGGGTCAACGACCTCAGAAATGACCAAGGTCACAGGCTCAGAACAAGTATTAAATTGAGTCACAGGGTTTTGCGCTTCTCATCATAGGCAGACTTAACGGTGACGCTGATCGCCGGGTCGAGTGCTGCGTTGAAGATGACCCTCTGAACGATTGTTTGGCAGTGACTTAGGAGAAGACGGCTCAAGCTGCAAATGCTGACGACCGTTGCGAATGACGCGTACCATTTCGCTCAACTGCTGCTCCATGTCTCTGAGCACCCCATCGGCATACTCATCGGCTCCTCGCTGAATATCTTCAGATTCGGCGATCGCCATCTGTCGCACGTCTTCTAGATCCATCTGGGCTTGCCGCCGCAGATGCTCAATTTCGGCTAAGGTTTGCTCGCGAACCGCGTCACATTCTTGCTGGACGCGTTGACGAATCTGGTGGGCTTCTAGCTCAGCTTGGCGCACTAGACCCGTTTCATCCAAAATTTGCGCAGCTTGACGCTGGGCTGCCTCAATGATGTCGCGGGCATAGCGCTCTGCGTCGATTAACAGCTCATCTTTATGACGAATCAGCTCTAGAGCTTCTTGAAAGGCGGTAGGTAGAGCCAAGCGCACCAGATCAAGCTGGTAGAGGAGCTGATCTTCATTGACCAGAGTTCGATGGGAGAGAGGAATGCGAGGGCTATCGAGAATTGTTTCTTCCAGCTTATTAATTTCGCGCTGAATATCGACCGGGCCTGATTGAGACACAGGCGGGTAAGCAGAGCTGTTAACCAGGGGGGCGTCTTCGGGTGAATGCACGAGATCAGGGCTTAGTGGATCGGCGTTTTGGCGTAGCATTGGCGAATATCTAGGGCGACGGGTTGAGGAACGAGATGGTCAACAGGGCCTCCAAACTTCGCAATTTCCTTGACGACACTACTGCTGAGGTAGCTATATTCGGTGGAAGTCGCTAAGAAGACGGTCTCGATGTCGTCAGAGAGGGTTTTGTTAGTATGCGCCATCTGTAGCTCCATTTCAAAATCGGAAACAGCACGTAATCCTCTCAATAAGACTCCTGCATTTCGCACCCTGGCATAGGTCACAGTCAAGCTATCGAAACTATCCACTTCTACATTGGGCAAGTGACGCGTCGCATTTTGAATCTGCATGACTCGTTTCTGCACGTCAAATAAAGGGGATTTTCCTGGATTTTTGGCGACAGCGACAATGACGTGCTCAAACATGCGGCAGCCTCGCTCGATCACATCGAGATGTCCAAAGGTGACGGGGTCGAAGCTACCAGGATAGATCGCAATCACAGGCATGTCCGCAAAAGTGGCTGTGGTGATTATATCGGCAATGAGAAATTGGGCATAGGGCGATCGCAAAATTGCGCATTGGCTAGCCTGGGCATAGCTTGTATCGCCGAATAGAAAACGCTAATTCACATCCAATTCACATTAGGCGTAATTTTTCTGATAATTTTTCTGATGATGATGAGGCTACCTCGATTGTTTGGTCTAGGTCTAGATCAGAGGACAGATTTATGCAATTTGGACTATTAGTTTGGACTATTGGTTTGGCCTATTGGGCTGAACGATTTGGCGGATGAACCGCCGAGATGAATGGGTCTACCGCAGATTCCTGTGGAGATTCATCATCGCGATTTAAGTCAGCATCAAGAGTCGGGTCGAGGCTCGAAATCGTGTTGACTAGCCCCATCAGCGGGCCATTTTGCTCTTGGCCTGTGGTAGCTAAGTCGCTGTGGCAAAGGAAAATGCGCTCAGTCGTCCGTCCCATCAGATCAACAAGGTTGCGGCGGAGGCGATCGCCATTCACCTGAAGCTCCTCTGCGGCTGACCAAGGCTGGTTAAGACGATGTCGCCAAAACAGGGGCGCGCCAAACAGGGGAGTGCCGCCCGTGAGCCAGAGAGCCGATCCGGCATCGAGCCAAAACTGCCAGCGATGGCTGCTGCGATTGGCTCGATATTGGTAGAGGGTAGCCAGCGTCACCGCCTGGGCATTGGCTCGGTTGCGCCGCACCGGATAGGGATCAGCGGTAATCGTGCCCCTCTGGAGCAGATGAACAAATTCTAAAACGGTTTCAGAGACTGGCGTTTCAGAGATTGGAGGTTCAGTCAGTTGCGCCTGTCGCAGACGAGCATCGACATCCCAAAAATGCTGGGCGGTTTCCATCAGCTCTCGCAAGACAGCGAGCTGATCATAGGGAAGATGACTGCCGCCAAATAAGAACTGTTGAATCGCGCGATCGAGCAGCACCACCGGACTGCTAATCAGTCGCTGCTGCTGCTGTTGCTGCTGTTCTTGCACCCACTGGCTGAGGACGGTGTAGCTTTCGGTGGCCTGGTAGCCCAGGCGATCCCAGCGATCGTAGACGTTGACCGGGAGCAGAGTTGGCTGTGTCGGGTCAGGCCGAAAACAATAGTCGGTCAACAGGCCAGCCCGCACGGGATCAATGGCAAATTGCACCGACTGAGCCGACTCTAAGCCGGGACGCTGACTCAAAACCACCAGCATTTCAGAGATGGCATCGCGGTCAATCAGTTTCCCTAAATTTGGATAGACCAGCGCCATCAGGGTCATCAGGGCACGGATGGTCGGAGAACTGCTGAGGGGCTGCTGGTCGTTGAGCACCGTGACCGGAATATCGCGCCGGGTGAGAATTTCGCGCAGGGTATAGCGGGCGATCGCATCAAGCCCCGGCCCCAAAATCGCGATATCCTGCGGTTCGACTCGACCCTGCTGCACGGCGGTATGAATCACCTCGGCAGTTTTTCGCAGCAGCGCCGCTCGCGACACCGTTTGGATACTCTGAATCGTGTCTGGCAGCTCAGCACTGTTGAGAGGAGCCGCCACCCGCTGCCACAGGGCCGATCCCCATTGGCTGCCCAGGCTATTTTCAGGAACCACCTGACGCAACTCAACCTGACATCGCTGTGCCAGTCGAGCCATGTCTTCAGGGTCAGCCCCCAGTCCCTGACGCAACGCCCCGTCAGGGTTGTAGGTAAAACAGCCCGCCAGACCTAAATCGAGCAGCACCGTGAATAGATCGTGGGCGATCGCCGGATAGTCGTCTACGTCGTCGGCCAGCACGGCCTGATAGCGGCGGCGGAGCTGTTGCTGATACCGCTGATGGCGCAATAACACTCGACCATAGAGATCAGAAATCAAGCCGTAGGTGAGCAGCCCTTGCTGGAGACACCAGCGCTGCCACTCTTGCAGCGCAGCGCCCATGTGGTTCCACAGGTTGCCTTGCTGATGGGGATAGCCCTCTGACAGCACTAGGGCAATGTCTGCTACGGGCACATTGGCACTGGCCGCAATCTGGAGCAAGTCGAGGGTGCGGCGCACCACATAGTAGTCACGCACGCCTTCAATCGCGAGTTCGTCTCGATCGAGGCGGGGCTGCCACAAACGCGTCGCCAGCATCTGCTCAGTTTCGGGCCGCAGCCGTAGCGGAAACTGGACATTGAGCTGAAGCTGCTCGGCGACCAAGGGCCAAAATAGCAGTAGCTCGCTCTGAAAAAAGCCCAAAGGAGTTGTAGAGTCAAATTGCGATCGCCCCTGGGTTTGAGCTTCAATGCGATCGACTAGCTCGATGCGATTTTCACCGTTAGCCGCAAACACAAGGAAACCCCGATCGCCCTGGGTCGTGACTCGACGGGCAGCAGGCATGGGTAACGATTGGGCGATCGCCCGATCCCATTCCACAAGGGTTTCGACCAGCCGAGACGACTTGCCGCTGCGAGTCGCACCCTGAATCCACCGAGAATGGTCGGCAGCAAGGGGCGAAGAACTTTCTGACGAGTCACGATGAGAATCGAGTCTTGAGGTCACGCTACACCTGTTGTTTACTCCAATACTCCAGCACTCAAATGTTTCCGTCTATAAGTCCGTCTATAAGAAATAAGCACAGTGATTAAACAAAATAACCTGAAAAGATTTGCTAGCTTGCTAGACATCCTTTATTTGCGTCCGATAATCAAAGAGACAGACCTCAAACGACGTGACCTAAGCAATGATCCGTGAACTGAAACCGTGAACTGAAATCTATTGCTGCGAATTTCACACACCATCACGCTCACATCAAACAACTTTCTATCAAACTGGCACAACCACTGCCAAAACGTGGCCAAAACGTTACCAAAACGACTCTTTTAGCACTACTGTTCTAGTCATTTAACCACACACCCATGACTTCATCTCGACCGAACCCGATTCAGGCTCTCGTGAAAGCGGCCAATCAATGGCTGTTGAAAACACCCGAGCGATCGCTCGATGAAGCCTATGAGGCCGCCCTCACGATCAAATCCATTGAAGACACTCATTTCAATGGGAGAAAAGTTTCTCCCGATTTTGGCAACTATAGTCAGAATGTTTATGCTTACTTTCAAGCAGAACTCAAAAAATATCTCAATATCATTAAGCTTAGACTGACCGAGTTTAGAACAAGTAGCTCGGTTTTTCGGCTGGTCAATGTGGCAGAAGGCAATGTCACAGGCATTGAAGTCGATCGTTCTACAACCGATGTCCAGACCCTAGATATCATCGACCAGCCGAGAGAAACACTGCGCAAACTCAAATTTATTGATGAGGTTTTGGTGCGCTATGGTTCGCTAGATGAGCCTTCGCTCTCCAAAGCTTCTGGAGCCACTCAGGGTCGAAAAAAAGGGGCTCGCTCACAGCGCAATGCTCGTCGTGGCAGGCGAGATGGAGAGGCGATCGCCTCTCGAACCAGTCCAGAAACAGCCCGCATGATGGCTCAAAATCAAGGACGCAATCAAAAGCAAACCCCTCTAGGAGACTCTCTCCGCGCCATTGAGAAAACAGGGCGCAACGATCGCCGCTCTGATGCCGCTTCGATGGTCGATAAAACCGGAGTGTTGCCCCGGTCGATTTTGAGAACCGTCGATCGAATCAAGCGCGAACTCGATCCTGAAGCAGAAGAAGAAATTGTTGAAGAGTTTCGCGATTCAAAAAATAGAACCATCGTTTCTCTTCGGTTTATTTTATTACTCATTATTATTCCGCTTTTGACCCATCAAGTCGCTAAAAATTTCATTGTTGGGCCTGCGGTTGACTATGCTCGCCAAGGGGAAGAAGTCGAGATTTTTCTCAATGGCGAAATGGAAGAAGAAGCTCTGCAAGAGCTGCAACACTATGATGAGCGATTGAGATTTGAAATTCTCTTGGGTAAAGCTCCAAGATTAAACGAAGAAGAGATTGAAGACCGGGTTAGAGACAAAGCCGTTGAACTCGAACGAAAGTATCAACGACGCAGTGGCGATGCTGTTAAAAATGTCTTTTCTGACATTCTTTCTGTCGTTGCATTTGGCGTTATTTTAGTCAACAGCAAACGAGAAATTGCCGCCCTCAAAACCTTTATTGACGAGCTTGTGTATGGCCTGAGCGATAGTGCAAAAGCCTTCATCATCATTCTGTTTACCGATACGTTTGTCGGGTTTCACTCGCCCCACGGCTGGGAGGTTTTGCTGGAAGGTATTTCCAGGCATCTAGGATTGCCCGCCAATCGAGATTTTATCTTCCTATTTATTGCAACGTTTCCGGTGATTCTCGATACGGTCTTCAAGTACTGGATTTTCCGCTATCTCAACCGCATTTCACCCTCTGCGGTGGCGACCTATAAAAATATGAATGAGTAAGCTTGACTCTACTTCCGTGAATCGTCCAGAAGAGAGCTATGCTTTACCTCAAAAATTCACAGATGGCTCTGGTTCAACCCGTTCAACCTTCAACATGCTCAATCATCGATAATGATGACGAAATCTCCGCTCTGGTTAATTGGCGGCACCCAAGAAAGCGTGGTGTTGGCAGAGCGGTTGCTCAATGAAGGCTGTTCTCTGGTTGTGACGGTGACGACTGAGGCTGCCCGATCGCTCTACCCTCACCACGATCGCCTCACTCTTCAGGTCGGCTCTTTATCCGCAGCGACCCTGCCCGCGTTTCTCCAAAGCCACGGCATTCGAGCCGTGCTAGATGCGTCTCATCCGTTTGCAGTACAAATTTCTCAGTTGGCGATCGCCACAGCCCAGGCTCACCAGATTCCCTATCTCCGGTTTGAGCGAACGGCGCTGGAGCATTCTCAACCTCAAAACTCCTCCGTTCTGACGCTATCGTCTGTAGAAACTCTGGTTTCAGGTTCTTATCTAGAACCCACGACCGCTGGACAACAGCATGTTTTGCTGACCCTTGGCTACCGAATGCTGCCGCTGTTTCAGCCCTGGCAGTCCAGAGCTACCCTCTTTGCCCGAATTTTGCCTTCCCCGATCGCCCTCTCCACCGCGCTGGATTCGGGCTTCACTCCCGATCGCCTAATTGCCCTGCGTCCGCCTATTTCTCCAGAACTGGAGCGATCGCTGTGGCAGCAGTGGCGCATCACTACCGTTGTTACCAAAGCCTCAGGGCAGGCTGGAGGGGAGGATGTGAAGCGGGCGATCGCCCAAGAGCTTGGGGTGCGACTGATTCTGCTGGAGCGTCCAGCCGTAACCTATCCAGCTCAGACTCAGGATTTGGAAGAGGCGATCGCCTGGAGCTGCGATCGGCTGAGCGCAAGCCAATAAGCCAAAAGGCAAAAATCCCGACCGTTTATATGGCCGGGATTAAGTTGCTTTCAAAACGGAGGACACGGAGTTGGCTCCTCTCTAGATGGAATCAAGCCCTTCATAATAAGGCGGGCCTGTTGTATAAGGGGTTTGGTATAGAGGTCAGTGGGCTTGTTGTCCACATTTATAAATTAACCAGAGAATTATAAAGGATGAATAAATCTCATATGAAGCTTGTGGAAAGATACTGAAAATCACGCAAGATCACTTTTGGGTAGGCGCTCTAGGCCAAGAGCTAAGATGTCAGGCGATCGCCCCAAATCCGCCACCACCAGGGGTTTCAATCACTACGGAATCTCCCGGAGACAGCTTTACGGTCGCCGTGCTGCTCAGGGTTTCTACAGAACCGTCTTGCCGCACGACCCGATTGCATCCCGGCTGACCCGCCTCACCGCCTGCGGCTCCAAATACCGCAATCGTGCGATGGTTGGAGAGAATGGCTGCGGTCATGGCCTCACGAAACTGAACCTGACGGATGACTCCGTGGCCTCCCCGAAACTGTCCTGCACCGCCACTGTTAGGGCGAATGCCGAAGTGCTTCAGCAAGACCGGGAAGCGCCATTCCAGCACCTCTGGATCGGTGAGGCGAGAGTTGGTCATGTGAGTGTGGACGGCATCGGCTCCGGCAAAGTCGGCTCCAGCTCCAGCCCCACCGCAGATGGTTTCGTAATATTGGTAGCGCTCGTTGCCGAAGGTGAAATTATTCATGGTGCCTTGGGATGCAGCCATGACACCCAGCGCCAAGTAGAGCGCATTGGCGATCGCCTGAGACGTTTCCACGTTACCCGCGACGACAGCAGCAGGATACCTAGGGTTGAGCATCGAGCCTTCAGGAATGATGATTTCGAGCGGCTTGAGGCAGCCTGCATTCAGCGGAATGGCATCGTTGACTAGGGTGCGAAACACGTACAGCACCACGGCTTTCGCGACAGCCACAGGGGCATTGAAATTGTTGGGCAACTGGGGGGAAGTGCCCGTGAAATCAATCCGGGCGGTGCGATGGTGAGGATCGGGGGCGATCGCCACCTGAATCTGACCGCCACAGTCCATCGGGTAGGTAAACTGACCGGGCTTGAGGCTGGCGATCGCCCGTCGCACCGACTCTTCAGCGTTGTCTTGCACATGCTGCATATAGGCTTGCACCGTTTCCAGCCCATAGCGCTCAACCATACGTTTCAGCTCCCGCGCCCCTTTCTCATTGGCCGCAATCTGCGCCTGCAAATCAGCCAGGTTTTGGGTCAGGTTCCGCACCGGATAGGTGCCCGTGGTCAGCAACTCGGTCACTTTCTCATCGCAAAAGCGCCCCTGATCCACAAGCTGCACGTTGTCGATCAGCACCCCTTCTTCTTCAATCGATTGGCTGCTCGACGGCATCGAGCCGGGGGTAATGCCGCCAATGTCGGCATGGTGTCCCCGCGAGGCGACGTAGAACAAAGGCAACTCGTGATGGCTCAGAAAAACGGGGGTAATCACCGTGATGTCGGGCAGGTGTGTGCCGCCGTTGTAGGGATTGTTGAGCATGTAAACATCCCCAGGCTTCAGCTCTGATGCCTTTTCGGCCATCACCGACTGAACGCTTTCGCCCATAGAGCCGAGGTGAACCGGGATGTGAGGCGCATTGGCCACCAGTTGTCCTTGAGCGTCGAAAATGGCGCAGGAGAAGTCGAGCCGCTCTTTGATATTGACGGAGTAGCTCGTATTTTGCAGAGTGAAGCCCATCTGTTCGGCGATCGCCATAAACAGGTTGTTGAAAATCTCCAGCATCACCGGGTCGGGAGTCGCCAAGGAGTCAGAGTTCTGGGACGCTCCAGCAGACTGGGCTGAGACAGCCGGACTCGATTCGTGCTTCGTCAGCACCAGATGGTTCAGCGGCGTCAGCTCGGCCTGCCATCCGGGTTCGACCATGTTAGTTCCGGTCGGCTCTAAGATCAGGGCAGGCCCGTGAATGGGATGACCGGGAGCAAGGCGATCGCGGTCATACACCGGAGTCTCATGCCAGCGATCGCCCGTAAACACCTGCACCGCAGTCCGAGGTTCAGGCGCAGAACGCACGGTGTTCACCCTCGGCTCCTGAGGCGGAGACATAGAACCGATCGCCTCCACCGACACCGTGCCCACCATCAAAGCTTTGCCCTCCATCACAAACCCATAGCGCTGGCGATGGAACGCTTCAAAGGCCGCCGTCATGGCGTCTGGAATATCAAGAGCCACAATCAGTGAAGAATCCGTGCCCTCGTAGCGCAGATGCACCGTTTGCTCAATCTCAATCTGGGACTCGTGAATCCCCTGAGCTGCGACTTCGGCTTTGCTGGCGATCGCCAAATCACCTAGCTCTTGCTCTAGCACAGGCATCACATCAGGACTCAGCTTCAGCTCCAGGGTTTTTTCCCGTAGCGCCCGAATGTCGGCCAAGCCCATGCCATAGGCCGACAGCACCCCGGCATAGGGATGCAGAAAAATTTGGGTCATGCCGAGGGCATCGGCAATCAAACAGGCGTGCTGCCCCCCCGCCCCACCAAAGCAGCAAAGGGTATAGTCTGACAGGTCATAGCCCCGCTGCACCGAGATTTTCTTGATAGCGTTGGCCATGTTATCAACGGCGATCGCCAAAAATCCGGCGGCGACCTGCTCTGGCGATCGCACATCCCCAGACTTGTGGCGGATCTCGGCGGCTAATTCTGCGAATTTCTGACGCACAACTTCCCCATCTAGCGGCAGGTCACCCCCTTGACCAAACACCGCCGGAAAAAACTCAGGCTGAAGTTTCCCGACCCTAACGTTGCAGTCCGTTACCGCAAGCGGCCCACCGTTGCGATAACAGGCTGGCCCCGGATACGCCCCCGCCGACTCTGGCCCCACCCGATAGCGCGCCCCATCGAACACCAAAATCGAGCCGCCCCCCGCCGCCACCGTATGAATCGACATCATCGGAGCCCGCATTCGCACTCCCGCCACCTCCGTTTCAAAGGTGCGCTCGTAGGCTCCGGCATAGTGAGACACATCGGTAGAGGTGCCGCCCATGTCGAAGCCGATAATGTTCTCAAATCCGGCTCGCTTGCTGGTCTGCACCGCACCGACAATGCCCCCGGCTGGCCCCGATAAAATGCTGTCTTTTCCCTGAAAAAGAGAGGCATCGGTCAGGCCGCCGTTGGATTGCATGAATAGCAGTTGAGGCGAGTCAGCATCAGAGTTCTCTTGAGGCGACAGCTCTGCGGCGATGCGATCGACATAGCGCCGCAAAATGGGGGAGAGATAGGCATCAACCACAGTCGTATCGCCCCGGCTGACCAGCTTGATCAGAGGACTCACCTCATGGGAAATGGAGACTTGGGTAAAGCCAATATCGCGCACAACCTGAGCCACTTGGCGTTCGTGGTCGGGGTAGCGGTAACTGTGCAATAGGGCGATCGCCACCGACCGAATACCGCTGTCATAGGCTCCGCGTAGTTCTGCCAAAAATTCATCCGTGATCTGCAAGGGCTGAAGCTCTTCCCCCTGGGCACTGTAGCGCTCATCGACTTCGATCACCTGCTCATACAGCAGCTCAGGCAAGACAATTTCACGCGCAAAGATATCGGGACGATTTTGATAGGCAATCCGCAAGGTATCTCGCAAGCCTTTGGTAATGAGGAGTAAGGTGCGATCGCCCTTCCGTTCCAGCAATGCATTGGTGGCAACCGTCGTGCCCATTCTCACCGATTCGATCTGGTCGGCAGGAATGGGGGCGTCTGGGGCGATCGCCAACACGTCTCGAATCCCCTGAAGCGGCGCATCAGTATAGCGGTCGGGGTTTTCAGACAGGAGCTTGTGAACGCGCAAACTGCCGTTGGGCGATCGCGCCACGATATCGGTGAAGGTGCCCCCTCGGTCAATCCAAAACTGCCAGCGAGACGAGGGATGGGTTTGGGTTGATTGCGGTGCGATCGCCATAAACGTTGGATAGTGATGGATTAAGCCTATGAACCCAAGAGCAGCAATTCTCATTATGGTTACGCCCCAACACCCGCAAATAAATTGCGGGCTACAGACGAGCAAGTCCCTTCAGGACTAATAGCGGACAGATCTTAGCCCCAACGGGGCTTTCACTCATTAGCCCGCAATTTATTCGCGGGCGGGTCGGAAGCGTAGGCAGATAGCCAATTCGCCAAACTGAGAATTGCTGACCCAAGAGAGATTCCCTTGAGTCAAGGCACTGAGTCATAGTTGCGATTCTAGACTCTATTCCACGTTTTAGCGTGTCAGCTTAGATTAAGCGCAGTGGGCGATCGCGGTTTGGTGAAAATTGGCGATCGCCCCCACAGTTGAAGTGCAGCGTGCGATCGCTGTTTGATGAGAATTGGCGATCGCTCAGGGTGTCGTAATACTGAATCTTTGCCTTACTCATGCCCACACCCGCTGAATGGGATACGCATCAAACTTTTCATCTCCACTGACGATATCCAACTCGTAATTCATCGCCTGGGCGACCAAAATGCGATCGAACGGATCACGATGTTCTGGCATCAATGGCAAATTTATGTAAGTTTGCGTATCTTCGATGTTGATCGGTAAAATCTCAGCTCTCGTAACCGCTATTCGCGCCAGTAAATCGTTAAATGAGCAATAGATTTGCAGCTTACCGATATTCAGTTTGATTGCAATCTCCCACACACTCGCCATACTAAAGAACAAATCTGACTTTGCTTCAACGATCTCTCTAGCCTTTAAACTCAAGCTAGGATTTTGTGTTATGTACCAAAGCACTACATGCGTATCTAGAAGCACTGCCATACTACATATAGTCCTTTAGATCTTCTAGAGGTTCATCAAAGTCATCAGATATTACTATTTTCCCAGCTAAACTCCCATAGCCATACTTTTTTTCATACCCAGTACGAGCAGCAGCATTAGTCAGTTCTAGGGGTTCGTCAAAGTCATCAGGCAATGGCAAAACAAAAGTGCCTTTTAAGATGCCCGATCGGCGTTTTTTCTGGGGTGTCTTCTCCTCAGAATTTACTTTTGAATAGTTTTCAATTAAATATTTTGCATAATGCAAAACCTCCTGTTTCAAAGGCTCTGGCATTTGAGTAATTGTTTGCAAGATTTCTGTATCTACAGTCATGCTTCTTTCTCCTTTTTAGCTCTAACTAAAAACATCACCGCAATTCCGGTTTGAATTCCAAATACGTTGTTTTTTGTGCCGGAGATTTTAGAGTTATTCCTCACGTCCGATTGGGTATCGACAATATAAACATAATCAACTCTTTTGATGCTCGACGGTATCGGGCATCTGTTGAATGATCTCCATCGTCTTGACGCTGACGGTGCAAACTCGATCAAGCAGTTCGATGACGTGTTCTTTGTAGTCTGCAAATTTGTAAGTGTTGAACTTTTCGCGGATGGTGGGGTCGCGGGGTTTCTTTTCTTTGTGTTGGTCGAGTATCCATTCCAGGGCGGAGCGGTTGCCGAGTTTGTAGTCCCAGGCAACGGCGGGCACTCCTTCTAGGGTGGTGTCGGTATCAAGGATGACTTTGCCTTCGATTTTGTCGGCTTTCAGTTTGGCTTTGGGTGTGGTGGGTTTGGCTGGGTCGGGTGGGTCGGGTGGGTCGGTGGCGATTAATGATCCCTGTAGGGGGGTGTCGCGGGTTGCTTTGTTGCGCCCTATATCGACCCGTCGCAATCCATAGGGTTCGATGGTTTCATAGGTTAGGTGCAGTTCCATTAGGGTTTTGCCCCAGGCTACCCATTGGTGAAAGTCTGCATAGAAAGGCAGGCGCGGAAATTCGCGTTTGAGGTTGAGTTCGTATTTGGTGCGATAGGCGGGATGGTGCAGAACGGCGTAGGTGTAGTGGAAGATATCGAGTTTGGTGATGTTCTGCGTCTGCTCAGGCAAGGGGCTTAAGCCCCTTGTTCCCGGTTCGGGATTGAGGATGGTTTCGATCGCAGTACACCCATCTCGCACAATTTCAACAAGGGGCTTAAGCCCCTTGTTCGGCAAACCCGTTTCCCACGTAGAGATTAATTCTTCTCCCCAACGTTCTGTATGTTTGATGTGATTATTCCAAACATATTCCAGAATTTCGGTGAGTGCATTTTCATCTTCGATGGGTTGTCGATTAAACTTCTGTGCCCAAATATGTTGGCCTTTATCCCAGTTGTGCGATCGCTGAAATTGATGGGAACTAAACCCTTTAATTTTGCGGATGTTCTCGTTAAGTTCCTTTTCTGTTTCAGCCGCAACAACCATGTGGACATGATCTGGAAGGACATTAAAGCCTACGATCTCTATTCCATATCGTTTGGCTGCCTCAGCAATCCTTTCCGCTATAAAAATTTGGTCTTCGGCTGAGAAAATTAAAGGCTCACCGCCTTCAACACCGTAAACCATCATCCGCTCAGAAACACGGGAGTTATGTGTTACAAACGTCACAAACCAGAACTGCTTACATCCTTCCCGTTCACTGAACAAGGGGCTTAAGCCCCTTGCCTCAGATAGCGGTAGCTCACCCTCTGGTAACAAGGGGCTTAAGCCCCTTGTCTGGGAAAGTTCGTTGCCGTAGTGATTGCGAAATTGCTCCAACGCCCAGTCGGTGATATTGTCGATGCGGTTCCCGTTTTCGTCGTAGCGGTAAAGGGAAAGACATTGAGTACCGCCCGATGCAGGACTAATACAATTCAAATCAGGAATAAGATTTGTGGAGAGGATGCAGAATGGTTTTCCTGCTGATTGCCCCATAAACCCTATTAATTTGTTCTCGCTATTAGCATTAGGAAATAGGTTAAACATTCGATAGGTTCTACCATTAAAATGCCTATCGAAATAGAAATATACTTTTCCAAAATGTCTATATAGAGCGGATCTTATATTTGATATTTCAAATCTTTTAGGAATTTTGTTTTCAAGATGCTTCTCAAGATCTGGATCCCACTTAATATCTAAATCCCGCCTTACCCCATTCTCCAATCGATCGCCATACACCTCCACAAAATACTTCATTCGCTTGATCAGAGCTTCTTTTGAGAAGTCGTAAACCCATTCATCCCGTTGAGTTTTAACACCTGCCGAAAAAAGTTGAAAAACTGCCTCCTGCGATCGCCCTGCTTTCACCTCTTTATCAATCAACGGCAAAAAACTCTCAAAATCGTTATCCGTTAAATTAATCCAATTCGCCTTTTGATCCGGTGTAATGTGGTCAAAATTTAAGCTTGTCAAACTGTTGGAGCTAAAATACTGCTTCTTGTCATCAGCATCTACATAATCATCGATAGCGTTGTAGAAGACTTTAAATCCTTCAGCTTTTTCCTTTCTAACAAGTAAGTAAACTGCAATACCAACTCTGATTTCATCACTAAAGACATTACCTCCTTCTTTCCGTCTCCGTTCCCCAGTAGTTCGTGCATTACCTTTCATATCAATAATCCACATTTCACTGAACTCTTGAGCTACGGCTTTTCTAAATCCGTCGTATGCTTTTGAGTCAATGAAAGAACTATTAGAAACAAAAGAAACAATTCCATTTTCGCCTAATCGATCAGATGCCCAGCGCAGGAAGCGAGTGTACATATCATAAATCGCAATCTGATTTTGGGCTGTACCAAACTTGATGTATGTGGCTTTTATTCTTTTATCTATCTCAGAATAAGAACGATTTGCATTGTCCTGGCTAAAATTTGCTTGCCAAGCATTATAAGGAGGATTTCCAATAATTACCGAAATTGTCTTAGAGTTCTGTTCTTGAATTCGAGCTGTATTTTGCACACTCATCGCAAATAGATCAAACTGCTTTCCTTCAAACCCGCAATGATCGAGCGTATCGACTAAACAGATATTTTTGAATTCTTCATATTCACCCATCTTTTGTTGATAGGTAAACTCAATATTTAGGTTAGCAATGTAATAGGGCAAAATCGCCACTTCATTGCAGTGAATTTCATGCTTATATTTATGCTCTAGCTTGTCTGCGGGTAAGTATTCGATCAGTTCTGTCACATAGGTTCCTGTCCCGGTGCAGGGGTCTAAAATCTCTACGCCCGGATCGCTCAACAGTTTGCCAAAGTGTTTGTGTACCAGATAGTCGGTACTCTCAATCATGAAGCGGACGATTTCGTTGGGTGTGTAAACGATGCCCAGGCGATCGGCGGCTTTGGGGTTGTAGGCTTTATAAAAGTTTTCGTAGATTGCTTTGAGAAATTTTTGCTTTTCGTGGTGGTTAACGATGTTTTCAGATTTGCGGCGAATCACTGCATAGTAGTGTTCGATACTTTTGAGTGTGTTTTTGCGGGTGGCTCCGGTAAAAAAGGTGTTGATGATTTCCGACAGTTCTCGCGCAATGTTGTTTTCGCGGTGAAACTGTGACTCATGGAAAATGTTGGTAAAAATATCCTCTGTGAGAATGTGCTGAATCAACATCTCATGGATGTCGAAGATCTCAATTTCGGGGTTGATCGACTGGCGACACACTTCTAGAAATGTGTTGCGGCGTTCTCTAAATTGGGTATTGCTCTCCTCTTGCTGGGTAATAATGTCGCGCAGCACCGGCAAGATATGCGGAATGTCTTCTTTAAATTTGGCGATCGCCGCCCGAAAGTCGCGGACTTCGGCGCGTTCATATTCAACAAACGTCTGTAGCAGCCGATCCAGTGCTTCGGCATCTTTCATCGAAACGCGGGCTACTTCCTGACTGTGCTGAATTAGTACGGCGGTCTGGGAGTCTTCAAACAGAATATTTTCGTCGGGATAGCCTTTGGCAAATTTTTTCTCAATCTCTTCGTCGAGCTTGTCGTACTGGTCTTTGCTCTCCCACCAGCCATGCTCCAACCGAATAGCATCCTTCACCGTGCCGTCCGGGAAAACTGTCGTGTTGAACTTTGTCTTAAAGTCCAACTCCGGAATCAGCATGTAGTTTTGCGGTTTACAGTAGTCATTCAGCAAGCGCTCAAAGGCATTGCGAATGCTGGTTTCCTTCTTGGAACCGCCATAGCGAATGATCTTTTCGACCTCCGCTTGGTACTGCGTCACTAGCAATCTGGACATTCTACAACTCCCGGAACCATAAAGTCTGGGTAAAGCTCAGTATTCCCACTTAATCTCAATTCTGACTCGTTGATAAGGTTCCGGATCTGAAACTGGGAAAGACGGTTGGACAAGTAGCTGTACTAAGATGGGCGATTATGCTGCGCACAGGCTGTAAGCATTTAGATAGCTGAATCGATTTGGAAGTTGGTTCTGCGAGCAGGGTTACCTGAGTCTAGCCCGTGTCTCTCCCTTTCCTATTCTTCTCTCCTGACTCCCAACTCCCAAATCCTCTTCCTCTACGGTTGACTTACAACGACCGTATGCGTATTCTCTTTCATTAAGCTGTTCTGTCGGATAGCTTGTTCAGAACTCAAGACCTTGGCACCATCTGCGAGTGGTGAGACACCCACAGATGGCTAACCCACCGCGACTGATGAGACCAGTCGGGGGGCTAACGGTTCATGGTAAACCGTGGCTGCCTCGAATTGCACACACATTTGCGGGGTAGTCAGGCGACTGAGTTCTGGTT
>JBARXP010000219.1:0-5189 GCA_049647405.1 Elainellaceae cyanobacterium
GGCGATCGCCCCCGTCTTGTCTCACTTGGCTGAAGATATCTGGCAGTTTATGCCTTATGAGACGCCTTGCCAATCCATATTTGAAGCAGGCTGGGTTGCTCTGGATGAGCAGTGGCAGCAGCCGGATTTGTTACCCCTATGGAATCAGCTTCGCACCATGCGCGACGAGGTCAACAAGGTACTAGAAAAGGCGCGATCGGACAAGGCGATCGGGTCGTCGCTCGAAGCCAAAGTGCTTCTCTACATCCCTGATTTAGAACTGCGCCAAAAGTTACAGGGGATGAATCCAGAGGCTTTGCAAAACAATGGGGTCGATGAGCTGCGCTATCTGTTCCTGTCGTCTCAGGTTGAATTACTCGACTCTGCCGAGCCTCTATCTGGTCTGCAATATCAGTCGCAGTCTGACGCTCTGGGAATCGGCGTCGTCGAACCTGAGGGTGAAAAGTGCGATCGCTGCTGGAATCATTCTGTCCATGTGGGCAAATCGAGTGAGCATCCACTGCTTTGTGAACGATGCATTAGGGCTCTAGCGGGGCAGTTCTAGGCTCTAGTGGCTTGTCCTCAATATTGGCGCTCTTCGTTCAATGTTCAAGTTTCATAGCGCAGTGCGCTGATGTAAATCTAATATTTTGCGGGAGATATTTTCTAATATTACCCAAACACTTGATTTCATTGATGCATAGCTGAATTCAGCATTTTCCAGGCTAGATGTTTTTGGCAAAATCACCCCCTAACTATTCGATGACTTTGCCAAGACATCCAAAATTTCATCAAAATTTGTCTTTATCCTCATGACTCATTCCAAATATTTCTGATAATGTAGTCGAGTGAGGTATACGGGATTAGTTAGCAGTGCTATAACAAGTACATGGACTGCTAGTCCTTAGTGTTAAAGGTGTGAGGACATATAGAATGCTATCCAACAACGTTTTGAAAGCTTTGCTGTTTGCCCCAGCTATTCTGGGCGCTTCAGTAGTTGCATCTTCTTCTGCAATGGCTTCTGAGCTAGAAACTGGAGCTACTTCCGTTTCTTCTCTAGATCAGGTCAATCAATACAGTGCAGAAGGTCAGAGCAACGCTCTGTCTCAAGTTACTTCTGTTTCTCAACTGTCTGACGTTCAGCCCACTGACTGGGCATTCCAGGCTCTCCAGTCTCTGGTTGAGCGCTACGGTTGTATCGCAGGTTATCCCGACGGAACCTACCGTGGTCAGCGTGCAATGACTCGTTATGAGTTCGCCGCTGGTCTGAACGCCTGTTTGGATCGGATCAATGAATTGATTGCTGCAGGTTTGGCTGACAAAGTAAGCCGTGAAGACCTAGCAGTGCTTCAGCGTTTACAGGAAGAGTTTGCGGCTGAGCTTGCTACTCTTCGTGGTCGTGTTGATGCCCTTGAAGCACGCGTAGCTGAGCTGGAAGCAAACCAGTTCTCTACCACCACCAAGCTAAATGGTGAGGTCATCTTCTCGACTCAAGCAGTTATCGACGAAGATGACGCGTTTGATGATCAGGCTACGTTTGGCTACCGAGTTCGCTTGAACTTCGATACTAGCTTCACAGGCGAAGATCGTTTGAGAACTCGTTTCCAAGCTCGTGAGATCAATGCTTTTGATACCGATTACATCGGATATTCCTATGGTGGAGATAACGACGGTAACTTCGCACTAGATGACTTGGTCTATACCTTCCCGTTCGGCCCTGCTGAAATCGTCATCGGTGCAAACAGCATTAGCTGTGATGACTTTGTGGCAAGCACCATCAGCCCCCTAGATAGCTCGGGTGGTGGTTCTATTTCTGACTTTGGCTTCCCTAGCCAATACTCAATCGCTTGTCCTGGTGATGCAGGTGCAGGTGCAGTTGTTCAGTTGACCGACAACCTCAGTCTTGACTTTGGATATTCGGCTGGTGAAGCTGATGATCCTAGTGCAGGAGCTGGTCTATTCAATGGCGACTACAGCATCATTGGTCAGTTGACTGCTCTGGGCTTGTTTGGTGATGCGGTCGATGCTGCTTTCACCTACGTCCATGGCTACGCTGGTGATGAAGGCTTCTACGGCGGCAATCCTGAAGTTGCTAACACCTACGCTGGTCAAATCAACTTTCGTCTCAGCGACACCTTCGAAATCGGTGGTGGGCTCGCCTACGCTGATATCGACGGTATCGGTGCTGGTGATGACTACGAGGCATGGGCATGGCAGGGAACTGTTGCAGTCAATGACTTCTTGGGTGAAGGAAACATGCTCGGCATTTTGGCTGGTGTTCCCAGATACTCTCTTGACGCTGATGTCGAAGTTACGGGTGGAGCACCTTTAGCAGACGTTGACAACGGTTTCTTGACCGAGGTCTTCTACCGCTACCAAGTCAACGACTTTATCTCTATCACTCCTAGCTTGATCTATTTGGCTGACCCCAACAACAACGATGATTTGGATGATGCCTTTATCGGTACTCTTCGTACAACCTTCTCGTTCTAGGGTAGTTAACATTTAGTTTATCTACTTTAAGTTCTTTAGGTTCTTAAGCTAGTGCATAGAGTCCAAGCTCCCTAGGGAGCTTGGACTCTTGCCGTATGGTTTAGTCTATTCTCTGTTTGGAAAACCCAAAATCTCCATGGGTAAACCGGGATATACTAAATAAGGCATTACACAATCTTGACTGTGGGACTTTCAAATAAAAGTGAATATGCGTTGTTGGCGCTTTTAAGGCTGGCTGACCACGTTTACACCGGTGAACCATTACAAATTCGTCAGATTGCGGTTGAAGAGAGAATCCCAGATCGATATCTTGAGCAATTACTGGCTATTTTAAGACGGGCAGGTATAGTTAGAAGTCAGCGAGGAGCTAAGGGAGGATATCTATTGGCTCGAGAGCCTTGGAAAATTAATGTCTTGGAAGTGGTGACTTGTATTGAGGGTCTGCATCATTCGGCTTCTGTAACGGAAAGCGAGACTCTTTCGGCAGAGGGAATGGTAATTCGCGATATCTGGCAAGAAGCTCGTCACGCTGCAAATACAGTGCTTAGTCGATATACGCTACAAGATTTGATTGATCGGCGAAATGCCAAATCCCAGCTAAACTTTATGTACTACATCTAGGCACTTGACCTCGATATTCTGATTCATTCCCAAAAACCGACGAGCAAGATTGGCTTTCATTTTTTTCGTTCCAGCGACTGAGCACATTTCAACGTCGTCAGTTTTCAGAACTCGTATATTCTCCAGAACTCGCTAGCTATTCAATCATGCGTATTGCTCACAACATCACAGATCTGATTGGACGCACTCCAATGGTTCGTTTAAACCGAATTCCTCAGGCTGAGGGGTGTGTTGCCGAGATTGTCATGAAGCTGGAAGGAATGAACCCGTCGGCATCAGTTAAAGATCGAATCGGCACGAATATGATCGAAGCTGCAGAGCGCGAAGGGTTGATTTCTCCTGGAAAAACGACTCTGGTGGAGCCGACATCAGGCAATACAGGAATCGCACTGGCAATGGCTGCTGCGGCAAAAGGGTACCGTTTGATTTTAACGATGCCAGAGACGATGAGTGCTGAGCGCAGGGCTATGCTGAGAGCCTACGGTGCAGAGCTAGAACTCACGCCTGGTCTTGACGGCATGGGAGGCTGTATTCAACGGGCACAAGAAATCGTTGATACGCTGCAAGATGCCTATATGCTGCAACAGTTTCAAAATCCGGCTAATCCTCAAATCCATCGTGAAACGACAGCTGAGGAGATTTGGGAAGACACCGATGGCGGCATCGATATTCTCATTGCTGGAGTCGGCACAGGGGGAACGATTACAGGTGTTGCTGATGTTTTGAAACAACGTAAGCCGGAAGTGTTGGCGATCGCCGTTGAGCCTGCAAACAGCCCGGTATTGTCAGGTGGGACACCAGGTCCCCATAAAATTCAGGGGCTTGGTGCGGGCTTCGTCCCATCAGTACTTAAAGCAGAGCTGATCGATGAAGTCGTTCCCATCCATGACGAAGAAGCTATTTATTATGGGCGACGATTAGCTCGTGAAGAGGGGCTGTTGTCAGGCATTTCAACTGGCGCAGCTCTAGCCGCAGCCATCAAGCTTGCCAAACGCCCTCAAAATAGCGGCAAGATGATTGTTGTGATTCAACCGAGCTTTGGTGAGCGCTATCTGAGTACGCCTCTGTTTCAAGATCCAGAACTTGTCTCAGCGACCGTTAGCTAAAACGATTGTGGATAAGACGATTAAACAGCCTGATGACGGCCTAATTGACGGCTGACGATTCGAAAACGGGCGTTTAACCGCCCCTAGGCAGACAATACGCGAGGGTTTGCTCAGCATATTTATTGTCGTGCATTCATAGAAAAAAGTAATCAGCCAGATTGCGCGCAGAGGGCTTCATCGCAAAGCCATGCGCGATAAAATAAACCATGGCTAACCTTAATTACTACAAAACCTTAGAAGTATCTTCAGATGCGACCCAGGCCGAGATTAAGGTGGCCTATCGTCGCTTAGCAAAGCTTTTTCATCCTGATAGCAACCGTACTATCGTTGACCATGGTCGTATCGCTCATATCAACGCAGCCTACGAAGTTTTAAGCGACCCAAAGCAGCGGCGATCGCACGATGCTCAACTCCATCACGGATTACGTCGATCACATTCTTACTCCTCTCGCAAGAGAGCAGATGCTCCTGTCTCCTATCGCCAATCTCGTTCAGGCTCGGAGGCAGACGAGCTAATTCATCAGTGGATTCAGATGGTGTATCAGCCCGTAGATAGCACCCTGACTCAAGTCATCAATAGCCTTGACAATGAGATTGACGAACTTTCTGCTGACCCTTTTGATGACGAGTTAATGGAAGGGTTCCAGGCTTATCTTGAAACCTGTAGCGAGCTATTAGCGCGCGCCCAGGCTGCCTTCCAATCGCGCCCCAATCCTCCAAGGTTGGCTCGCTCAGCGTCTCATCTGTATTACTGTCTTAATCAAGTTATCGATGGTCTCGAAGAAATGAATCGCTTCTCCATGTGCTACGACGAGAACTATTTGCACACAGGGCAAGAAATGTTTCGGATTGCCCAAGGGCTGAAACACGAAGCTCATATTTCTCTAGACCCGATCTAGTACAACCCAGACCACCTGCGACAAATGTTGTCGCAGCATCGTAAAGCAGTCTGACATGAATTGTGAAATAGCTGGTGAGAGGTGGGGCGGG
>JBARXP010000220.1:0-6912 GCA_049647405.1 Elainellaceae cyanobacterium
CGGAATCTCTAAATCGACGGGGTTAGTCAGCGGCAGTGTTTTCATCACATCCCCAGAAAAATGATCATGGGCGGAGTTTTTTACATCTTAGCGATTTGGCCGCAGGGCTTTTAGAACCATCGCAGCAACAAAATCACAACCACATCTGCAATTAGCGCCGAAATCGACCGATTAGAAGTCGCCATATCGATAAGATCATCAATCCGATTAATGCAAAAGGGAAAGCTAAAGCACCGATAAGGAAGCAAACAACGAGCTGCACGACACCTTTTTGGGCAAATCGGGCAACTGATTTCACCCAGTTTGGCAAGTTCCAGGCATCAAGCGGCAAGTTGAGTTCTTGATAAATTTGATTTGCTGCCATTGAAGCAGCAAATCCTTGTTTGGGTTGACCGCAGATATGATACAGCGATCCCAGAGAAGTCAGAATTCGAGCTTCTCCATGTCGATCGCCAATTGCGCGTTTAATCTTCAAAGACTGTTGAAGCAAGTCGATCGCCCGCTGATACTGACCTAACGCCTGGTACGCACCCCCCAGATTTCCGAGGGAATTGGCTTCTCCGCCTTGATCGCCGATCGCGCGCGTGATCTCTAAAGACTGTTGAAGCAAGTCGATCGCCCGCTGATACTGACCTAACGCCTGGTACGCACCCCCCAGATTTCCGAGGGAATTGGCTTCCCCGCGTTGATCGCCAATGGCGCGCATGATCTCTAAAGACTGTTGATACAAGTCGATCGCCCGCTGATACTGACCTAACGAATAGTACGCAAGCCCCAGGTTGCCGAGGGCAGCAGCTTCCCCGCGTTGATCGCCAATCGCGCGCATGATCTCTAAAGACTGTTGAAGCAAGTCGATCGCCCGCTGATACTGACCTAACGAATCGTACGCATTCCCCAGGTTGCCGAGGGAATTGGCTTCCCCGCGTTGATCGCCAATGGCGCGCATGATCTCTAAAGACTGTTGATACAAGTCGATCGCCCGCTGATACTGACCCAGAGACTGGTACGCATTCCCCAGGTTGCCGAGGGAATTGGCTTCTCCCTGCTGGTCGCCCATGGCGCGCGCCATCTCTAAATGCTGTTGATGCAATGCGATCGCCTGCTGATACTGACCCAGAGACTGGTACGCATTCCCCAGGTTGCCGAGGGAAGTGGCTTCTCCCTGCTGGTCGCCCATGGCGCGCGCCATCTCAAAATATTGTTGATGCAATGCGATCGCCTGCTGATACTGACCCAGAGACTGGTACGCATTCCCCAGACTGCCGAGGGAATTGGCTTCTCCCTGCTGGTCGCCCATGGCGCGCTTCATCTCTAAAGACTGTTGATGCAATGCGATCGCCTGCTGATACTGACCCAGAGAATCGTATGCAGTCCCCAGGTTGCCGAGGGAAGTGGCTTCTCCCTGCTGGTCGCCCATGGCGCGCGCCATCTCTAAATGTCGTTGATGCAATGCGATCGCCTGCTGATACTGACCCAGAGACTGGTACGCATTCCCCAGGTTGTTGCAGACAGCAGAAAAATTCTGTTGCTGGTCTGGAGTCGGCTTCCACTGATCATGAAGCTCTCCATAGAGTTCTACCAATTCTTGATAAGCCCCTCGTCGGTGCAAAAAATCATCTGCGGCAAAAACTGTTGTTGCCGCATCTGGAAACCGCTGAAGCTGCATTTGATGATAAAACGTCTCAAAATAGTCGCTTGCAACTTCTTTCGGTGCATTTGGCTCAAAGGTTGTGATGCGTCGGTTCCAAAAGTAGTCAATGGCTCGCTCGTGGGCAGTGGAGATATGGGTTGTTCTCTGCTGCACATAGTCTCGAATGCGGGGCTGAAGGCGATAGAGCAATTCTTCTGTGTCATCATCCGCAACGGCTTCTTGCACCAAAGAGCGTCGCTCTAGATCTCGCAGCGTCTCGGCCACATCCGACTGGTCGGGCACTAGCGCCTGCGCCGCTTCGACCGTAAACAGCCCCCGAAATACCGTGATTTGCTCTAGCAAATAGTTCTGGCTTTCACTCAGCCGTGCAAGGCTCCATCCCAAGACGCTATTGACACTCAGACCACTTTCGCCTCGATGTCGCCCTGTGATTTGAAAGCAGTCGTCAAACTCTTCTAGTCGCTTAACATCTCGCTTTCCACTCGGCCCCGCCGCCTCTCGAATCCAGCCTGCAATCAGCGACAGCGCCAGAGGGTGACCCTTCACTTCTGCCGAGGCCGTTTTTAAGTCGTCTTCTGTGCCGTCGATTTCTAGCTCTCTCAGCAGGGCAGCGCCTTCAGCGGGCTGCAAGCCTTCCTCCAGCCACAGCCATTGAGCCCGCAACCAACTGTAGTATCGCTCCGGATATTCTCGACTCGCCAGCAGCAAAACGCTAGGGGTCTCCATATCTCGAAAGGTCTCAAAAAACTCGCCATAGCCACTCTGCCATTCTCCTGAGCGGCTCAACAACGATTCCACATTGTCGATCGCCACAAGATATCGCCCAGTTTGCAGGTGGCGCAAAAGCCGTGGGGGTAAGTCTTTGTCTTCAACGGCTTCAGCTTCGGCAATGGGGACGCCGAGTTCTACCAATGCTCGACCCGCAAAGCTCGTGATCGACGGATTGGTTCGCACATCAGCCCAAAATTTTCCCTGGTATCCGCGACAGTCTACAAAGGTTTTCGCCGTCAGCGTTGACTTCCCAATTCCTCCCTCGCCACGCACGCCGATGAGAGAAACTGCGTTTCCCTCCAGTCCAGAAAATAACTTCTGCAATTCAGCCGTTCGCCCCTGAAAATGACGCAAGCTGGGCAGCAAGTCGCTATAGCTGAGAACAGCCTTTTGACCTTCGTGAATCGTGATACTTTGATTCACCGTGGCGCTGATATTGCCCCCCGCCCTGACATTGCGGAATGCGCTCTGGTATTTTGACGATTCTGATGGTGCGAAATCTTCTGGGTTCACGCGGCTCTGGGGAGTAACAGGTTTTCTCTACGCTTTCTGGCTCATGTTTTCCAGATCAATATCGCCTTTGACATCGACATCGACAACCATCTCTTGAGTCGTATCGGTTGCGGAAGGATCAGCTTCTTGACTCAGATCTTTCGCCTTCAAATTCTTGGCCTTGATTCCCTTCAGCATCACCTGCTTTACCACCTTTTCCTGAAAGGATGCCGGAAGTAGCGGCTTCACTTCAGTCACCAGGGCATCAATATAGGCGGCGACTTCTGGTTCTTTGGCTTCGGTCTGTTGAAGTTTCGCCGTCAGCACAGGCAACCCAAACGTATCAGGACTGCTCTCAATCAGCGTTGGCGCATTTTCAGCCGCTTCTAAGATCGCTGCGGTTTCGGGCGCTTTTCGTTTCAGTGCATTCTTCAGGTTAGTTACCTTTTCCCAAACTTTGCTGCCTAGTTCCGGAATTTTTTCGCCTAGGGATTCACCCAGCTTTTCCACCATTTTGGTAATCAAGAGCGTGGCGATCGCCGCTGCGGTTAGGGTTTCCATCTTGGAGCCTCATCTCGAACAACTCCCTCAAGTTTGGCTCAAGATAGACGTTATGCAAGTCAATTTTTTCAACTTACAAGAAATGCTAATCAAGTCTGTGACGTCCTTATCTTGATGAATTGGCGATCGCCCGCGAATCAATTGCAGACTAAGATGGGAAGCCCTCTGGAAGTGGGCTGATGACCTTGCAACACTGTCTCAGTCCGTTTTACGGACTTGCTACTCATAGCCCACCATTGATTTGTGGGCGTTGCCGTGATCTAGGCGAAGCCTTTCGGTACAAATCCATTCACATCAGACGTAAATTCTGATTTCAGGTCGCGGGCTTTTCGAGCCATCGACGATTTGTTGATGATGGCAATACGGGCTACGCCCAAGCAAGCCAACCGCCCCTCCAAAATCCCCAATCCAAAATCGATCGCCCTACGGGATAGGCACTCTGCGCACCCACCCCGTAGGATCTAGATTTACTCAATCTGAACGGTTTTCGTGAGAATGCACATCATCTCGCCGGGTCGCTCGGTGGGCATGGGTCGGCTCCACTCATTCGGCTCCGCATAGCCCAGCCGATGCAGGGTCTTGATCACGATCTGAATGGCTTTGGGCGAGCCGTAGAGCAGGTGACGCACGGGTTCATTGTGCGGACTCGATTGACTCCGAGACGGAAAATTGTCACCCGAATCTGTGGACGCAAACGCGCCCGAATGGGATTGAAACATGAGGTTCTGGTTCCTTTTTGAAATAAACAACAGAAGGAAACCAGAACTCAGTCCCTTAGCTGCCCCGCAAATGTGTGTGCAATTCGAGGCAGCCACGGTTTACCATGAACCGTTAGCCCCCCGACTGGCCATTTCAGTCGCGGTGGGTTAGCCATCTGTGGGTGTTGTCGCACTCGCAGATGGTGCCAAGTTCTTGAGTTCTGAGCTAAGCCATCGGCAGACAGCTTAATGACAAAGCATACGCATACTGCTCTTCTGAGTCAACCGTAGAGGATGAGAAGTTGGGAGAGAGGAGGGGGGAGAGAGGAGTTAGGAGTCAGGAGTTGGGGAGGAGCGTTGGTGTGCCTGGGCGTAGCCTGTATCGCGCATCCTCATAACATCTGCTTTTATACTGAGAGCTAAGGCCATTGCAGCAAGGAGCGGTTTTCGATGTCAACCTATGAAGAAGTTTTACATCTTGCCCAGACCCTTCATCCCAATGAGCAGAGTCGTTTGTTGGCAGCGTTGGCAACGATGATTTACGGCTCGGTTGAGTTTGAAGACAATGACGATATCATTTCAGCCGACGAATTGGCAGAGAGTGATTTAGCTTTGCAAGCTTATCGCTCAGGAGATGATCTGGGTCTTTCAGCGGCAGACCTCAAGCTCAAGCTCTTTGGAGTGTCTAGTGAATGATTGGCAGTATATTGTTTTAAAGCCTGCTCAACGTTATCTGATACGGCTTTCAAGGGTTGACCAAAAACGGATTGTTGCAGCGCTTGATGCACTGCTAACTGATTCTGAAACGCTAGATATCAAATCTCTAAAGGGGCGACCCGAGAAGCGGTTAAGAGTCGGAAAGTATCGTGTGCTGTTTGTTGAAGATCAGGAAGCACAAAAATTTGTAATCACTACGATTGGCCCTCGTGGAGATGTTTACAAATAACACATTTGGCGATCGCCTTCCAAGTTTCGCTTAGTACAGCAAATCATCATCTTCAGGCGTTTCCACTCCTGGCGATTGCCAGATTTCATCGGCTGATCAATCCGCCATGCTTTGCCTTTGCCGATCTCTCGAATTCTGGCGGCAATATAAAATTTTTGGTGAAGATGCTATCACCGAACGCTCCTATGAAGATTGACCTGAGCAGTGAGCGATCGCACGTAAAATAGAGCAGACGTGAGGATGGTGGGGATGGAGGCAAATTTGTCTAGACGAGTCTGCGTCAGCATTGGGCTAGTATTTGGCCTTGGGCTAGGGGTATCGCAAGGGGCGATCGCCCAAGATTTTTCCTCAACTTCTGCCTCTCCTCGCTCAGAGTCTTCTGCTCTTGACGACCATCGGCCACAGCCTACACCTGCTCTAGAGTCGGTGCCTCTGGTGTATCAGTTTGCGGCCATTCAGCCTACCGACTGGGAATATCAGCAGCTTCGGCAACTTATCGAGAATTATGGCATTGATCTGACTACCCTTTCGCCAGCCATAGAAGAAGGGCGATCGCTGAGTCGCTATGAGTTTGCAGTGGTCTTGCAAAACGCACTCAGTCAAATCGAGAGGCGACTGCAAGATAACAACATTCGCTATATCAATCGGCGAGACTTTCAAATCCGGGCTCAACTTACGGAGCAGTTTCAGGTTGAGCTGGAGTCATTAGATGAGCGCCTGACCGATCACGAGCAGCGAGTGTTTGATTTGGAGGTCAACCGGGTGTCGCCCCTGGCTCGGCTCAATGGCGAGGCGGTGTTGGCGATCGCCGGACAGGCAGGTGGAGATTTGGAAAGCTCGGCGGTGTTTCAGCATCGCCTTCGGCTTGATTTGACGACTCGCTTTACGGGTCGCGATCAGTTTCTGATGCGGCTGAGTTCGGGAGGAACGCCGACACTAGGACGGGTTGCGTCAGATGATTTAGACCGCACCGCTGAAGGCACGTTGGCTTCTGCAATTCGGGGCGATACGGGCAACGATATTGCGCTTGAGACGCTCAGCTACACGTTTCCGGTGGGCGATCGCCTGTCGATGTATGTCAGTGCAGTGGGTGGGCTTCATGGCTATTACGTGCAAGATACGTTTAGCCCTTACTTTGAAGACTACACCGGGGGCAACGGTTCCATCTCGGCCTTTAGTCAATCTAGCCCGATCTACAGCATCGGCGGCGGCGCAGGGCTGGGGCTAAATCTATTCTTAGATGAGCAAGGGGCGATCGCCCTATCGGCAGGCTACTTTGCCGAATCGGCAGCGTTATCTCCAGCAGGGGAAGGGCTGTTTAATGGAGATTCTGCCTTGCTGGGACAGGTGAGCTATGCTCCGAGCGATCGGCTCCAGCTCGGCGCGACCTATGTGCGCGGGGTTCATACCTCAGGCAATGCAATTTTTGACTACGCCGATAGCGATGTGTTTCAAGTCGGCACGGCGTTTGCCAATGGCACCCACACGGCTTTAGATGCAACGGCAACCACAAATTCTTACGGGTTACAGGTGGCTTATCGGGCCAGCCCTCGAATGACGCTCCATGCCTTTGGCGGCTATACCGACTTAGATATTCGCGATCGCGCAAGGGGAGACATCTGGTATTACGGCATTGGGGCGGGGTTGCCCGATCTGCTGCTGCCTAACAGTTTAGCTGGAGTGGCGATCGGTGCAGAGCCCTATCTGGGAGGCATGGAGGGGTTGTCGTCTGAGTTGTCCCAGTCTCTCTCCAACGATACCTCGCTGCATGTAGAAATCTTTTATCGTCTCCA
>JBARXP010000221.1:0-8178 GCA_049647405.1 Elainellaceae cyanobacterium
GCGAACAGAGCGATTCAACTGCCGTCACGATATAGTGCTACTGACGATATGCGCAACGATTCACACGATCCTTACCCCTTAGAGTCTGGCCATGCTTCATAGACCTAAATTCCGTGCTCTGTTTAGCTTTCTGTTTATCGCTAGCTTTGCCGTTTGCCTCTGGCTTGGTCAGGTTTCGGTGACAGAGTGGAGTCGAGGGGCGATCGCCCAAGAGATAAGTCAGGAGTCGGGAGTCGGGAGTCAGGAGTCGGCGTCTGGGCTAGTGCAGCAGGGAGTTGAGCGCTATCGAGCGGGGGATGTTTTGGGGGCGATCGCTCCTTGGTCAGAGGCGTTGGAGGCTTATCGCGCATCAGACAATCTGGACTATCAGGGGATTGTGCTTGAGAACTTGGCGCGGGCTTATCGGCAATTGGGCGACGCGACGGCGGCGCTGCCCTATTGGGAAGAGGCGGTATCTGTTTATCAGCAGCTAGGGGATATCGAAAAAGCGGGGCGCATGTTGACGGAGCAGGCGCAAACCTATACGAGTTTGGGGCAATATCGGCAGGCGATCGCCCTATTGTGCGGCAATGAAGGCGGCAGTGAAGAGGTTTGTTTAGATGAGAGTGCGGTGGGCATTGCCCAACGTATTGGCGATCGCCCAGGGGAGGCAGCGGCTCTGGGGAGTGTGGGCGAGATCTATCGGCTTCAGGGGGTGTATGAGCCAGCCGCAAGGGTTTTGACCGAAAGTTTGGCGATCGCCCAAGATCTAGACAATCCGCTTTACATTGCTGCGGCTACAAACAGCTTGGGAAGCGTATACGCTCAGCAAACCCGCATTAGCGATCGCCGAGCTGAAGATGCGCTCGATCGTGGGGATTTGGGTGATGCTGAAGAATTGGAGGCGGATGCCCTTGAGGAAAATCAGCGGGCGCTGGGTTATTTTCAGCAAAGTCTTGATGCTGCTACCCGCCAGGGCGATCGCCAGGGGCAGGTGCGGGCGATGTTGAATCTGATTCCGGCCTATCATCGGGCAGAAGATTTGGCAGCGACTCAGGCGATCCATGCACGGGCGATCGCGCTCTTGCCCCAGGTTTCAGCCTCCCGCGACAAGGCTTACAGCATGATTGATCTGGCCAATCTGCTGCCGCTAACCCGCAACTTGACCGCAGTGCGAGGGTCGTTATCGGGGGCAAACTGTTTGACTTCAGACCTGCGGGCTGAAGCCGAAACCTTGCTGGTGCAGGCGATCGCCACCGCTCAACAGATTCAAGACAATCGGGCTCAGTCGTTTGCGGCGGGTAAGCTGGGGCATTTGTACGAGTGTGAAGGAGACGATGAGAAAGCGCTGACCTTCACCCGTGATGCAGAACTGGCCGCCGATCAAGATTTTCAGTCGCGGGATAGTCTATATCTGTGGCAGTGGCAAACCGGGCGCATTCTTAACGATCAGGGCAAGGTGGCTGAGGCGATCGCCGCCTATGAAGAGGCGATCGCCACCCTGGAAAAGATTCGCAGCGACATTCTGACTGCCGATCGCGATATTCAGTTTGACTTTCGCGATGCGGTCGAGCCTGTTTATCGAGAGCTGACCGAGCTGCGGCTCAACCAGGCTCCATCGTCAAAAATCATGAGTCCGGTAGATGAGCAAGACACTGTAGCCAACATTCGTTCAGCCCTGACCGCCATCGATTCGTTGAAACTCGCAGAGCTGCAAAACTATTTTGGCGATGAATGCATCATCCTAGCCTCCATTGATCCGACCGATCCGCGACTCGCCACCGATAGCCGTGATGATCAGGCCGGGGTATTGAGTACGTTTATCTTGGGCGATCGCACAGCTATCATCTTGACCCTGCCCAACGGTCAACAGCAGCTCGAATGGCTAGAGACGAGTCGAGATGACCTCAACCAGCAGCTTAATCAATTCCGCATTGGCTTAGAAGAAAGTTTATACAGTTTAGAAGACTACAACCCTGCCCAGGCTCAAGCGCTATACGACCAGCTGATCCGTCCCTTTGCGGCTAGCCTAGAAGACGCTTCCGTTGAAACTCTGGTGTTTGTGCAAGACGGCATGTTTCGCAGTGTGCCGATGGCGGCGCTGCATGATGGCGAGCAATATTTAATTGAGCAATATGCGATCGCCACCACGCCCAGCCTTTCCCTCACGAGCCTCACTCCAGCACCGAGACGACGTAATCTGCGGGCACTTGCATTAGGACTCAGCCAAGCTACGGTCGTCAATGGTCAATCTTTTGCTGCACTAACCGCCGTAGGCGACGAGATCGACAGCATTCAAGAACAACTTCCAGGCAGTCAGCAGTTGCTCAATGCAGAATTTACCCTAGAGCGGCTGCGGCAAGAGCTGCAAGCCAGCGACTACTCTATTGTCCACATGGCAACCCACGGCGAATTTGGCGCAGAACCCGAAGACACATTTTTGATCACAGGAGACGAGCAAAAGCTCACCATCGGCGAACTCGAAAGCGCCATCCGAAACACAGGCGGCACTCGCCAGATCGACCTGCTGACTCTCACCGCCTGCAAAACTGCCCTCGGAGACAACCGTTCAGCCCTAGGACTGGCGGGAGTCGCCGTGCAGGCCGGAGCCCGCAGCGCGATCGCCTCCCTCTGGGCTATCAACGACGCCTCCACCGCCCAAATCATGGCCGACTTTTACCAATCACTCAGCCAACCTGATTTCACTACAGCCCAAGCCCTCCGCTCGGCTCAGCAAAAAGCGATTGAGAGTGGCGATCGCCTCTCCCGCCCAGCCTTCTGGGCTCCATTTATCCTGATTGGCGACTGGCGCTAGCTACTGAATCTGAGCTATCACCATCCTCAACCGTTCGTCATAGCTCAGATTCGTATTTTGCTCACTCGCACTTGTCGCTGCTGCTTCAAGAAGGGCAAGATCATTGAGAAAATCAAGCTGCACCGCTTGAGCCTCATCATCATCAGCCATCAACACTTCGCCCATGGCGTCATACCAGAGACTTTGGGAAGCATAGAAATCTGCCCGTTGAGACGCTGTAGCCAAAGTTAATAAGGTAGCCTCTAAATCATCTGAAGCCGAAATGACCTGAATATCGGATTCTGCCACCAGCGATTCTGACGGGCGATTGGGGTCGCAGACCAAGACCGCTTGCCAGCGATAGGTTTTGCCTGGGGCAAGTTCTGTGTCTGTAGCCTCAAGAGACACCACGGTAATGCCTGAGGGCAATGTTTTCTCAGCGGATGTAAACTCAGTCTCGTAGACGATATTGAAGCCCCCGTCTGGCAAATGTTCGGCAATGCGAAATTCTATGGTGTAGTCTTCGGTTTCAGGATTAAACCAGGCGATGGTGGGCTGCACGGTTTGGGTCAGGCCAATGTGGGCTTGAGGCGCAAGAGGCACCAGCCCTGCTGTGGAAGCGGAGGAGCAGCCGTTGCCTCGGGATGTTCCTGGAGCCGTGGAACCGGGGCGTGGAGCCGACCGCTCGGGCGGAACGTATCGTGCCGTGGTTGGAACCGTTGAATCAGTATCTGGACGGGAAGGTCGCGTATCGACAAATTCGGCTCGTGCTGATGGAATAGGGCTCAACGATACAGCAGTGATCAGGCTGGCGATCGCCAGCCATCGGCTAACATCAACAATCATGTGAAATCTGGGGTTCATCGTGCATCCATCCTCAAGGGCAAACGGGTTATTTGGCGAGAATGCTCATACCATATCGAATATTTCGTCAAAACAATAAAGATTTTTCAGTCAATCTCATGGCCTAAATCAGTCACGAGACTTGCCGAAAACTGCCAAGGTGAGAGTTTGGACGAGATGTTGAACTCCCTGCTCTAATGAGCGTCGAGCCTGCCATCGTAGCTCGCAGACCATGCCTTGTGGCGATTTGGACGATACGTGCTCCGCACAGGCAAACCAACGCTCGAAGGTGCCGCCGAGCTGCCGCGCCAGGGTTTTGGCCTGACGGGTGCCCCAGCCTGGGGGCGCACTAGACCCCTCAGAAGGGCGAGATTGTTCGCTTATTCTTGCGTCCATCCCAACGCTCACCCCATTATCTTCAACCCGAATGACATTGGATGTTCCATCGTTGCGGCACTCTATGAGCAGTCGTTTCGTTCCTGCGGCATGTTTCCCGACATTGCAGAGGGCTTCTTCTAAAAACTGACAGAGGTTTCGTTTCAGCTCAGGCGACAGAGAGGTTTCGTCGAAGGGTTCAAACTTGACGATGTGGATTTTCAGGTCTTTGAAGTAGGGAAAATCGCGCTGTAGGGTATCGCTGTAGACTTCATAGAGCAATTCATGGAGCGGTAGGCTGAGGTCATAGAGCGACGGCTCGCGACCGTCTTGCATGGCCTCTCGTCGGATGGTTTCATAGACGCTCCGCAGTTCGCTGTTGAGATTTTGGAGGTCTTGCTGCAACTGTTCTTGAGAAAAGTCGGAGGCATCCACTTTTCGGGTCAGGGTTGCCAGAGTTTGCAAGGGGCCATTGTGAATGGCCGTAAAGGTATGTTCGATCACGAGTTGGCGATCGCGAATCCGAGACTGAAGCGAATGACTGTACAGATAAGCGACGTGAAAGACGACGCTATTTAACCAGAATGCGAAGAGAGCCGGGACAATGGGAAGCCACCAACCACCAAGGACACCCACATAGGCCAAGCTCAACAGTCCTATGCTTAGGCCAACGACCAGCGCAAAATAGCGCCCCAAACGCTGAACTCTTCGACTGATTCCAATCCCAACCCATCCCCAAACGACGATCCAGGCATACTCCCAGCCATCAGACCATGTGTATAGGAGCGATCGCCCTTCCAACACAGCATTCACAATCTGGCTGGTCGCATGAGCCTGCACCTCAACCCCAAACACCAATCCTGGATTAGAGCTACGTACCGCTGATGATTGGACGATATCTTTGGCGCTGCTGGCCGTAACGCCCACAAGAACAATGCGATCGCGAAACCACTCTGGATCAGCTTCTCCCTGCAATACCTCCATCAGCGACACCCTGCGAAAGGGTTCGGCTCCACTACGGAAATTGAGTAGGGTTTGAATACCGCCCGCATCTGCTCGCACATAGCCTCCCGTGTTGGGATAGACGCGAGACAGTTCGACGAAACCAAACCGCATGGCCGCTGGATCACGGATACCGTTCTCAAGCATTAGTCCATCAGGTTTGAGGTAAGCCATCGCTAAACGAATCGGCATCGAAAACTGATAGTCTCCCTCTGTCGTCGCAGCCCCTAATAGACTGCGGCGGATGTTGCCATCAGCATCTAATTTATTGTCTACAAAACCAATTTGTTCAGAAGGGAGCGCAGGCGGCGGTGCGATTAGCGATCCAAAGCGATCGGGCACAACGGATTCAGCGCCAATCACATTGTCCATCGACTGGAATGACTCGACCAAGGCGCGATGTCCAGGCTCTACGGGCACATCTCGCACGATGTCTAAGCCGATCGCTTCAGCCCCATTGTCTTGTAACTGCTGCAAGGCTTGAGCCAAAACTTCATCCGGAATAGGATACGTTCCGACGGCTTGAATATCGCTTTCATCAATCCCAACAATGGTGACATGCTCGTCCGTAGGTTCAGCAGGCCGCCACTTCAACGCCGTATCGAGGGCGGCCCATTCTAGCGGCTGTAGCAATCCTGCAAGACGAGCCGCAACGACAATGCCAATGCCCAAGAGCCCCGGCAACAGTGCTCGATAACCAGAATAATTAGGAACTGAACGTTCTACTTGATCCTGATGCTGTGCCATACATCCTCACCTTTGATTCTGGGGCGATCGGTTCTCACGTGCTTTAAGCAAGGCTTTTGAACGGCTGAAGTCAGAAACAACCCTTGAGCTCGGTCGAGTCTTAGGTGATTTCTGACAAAGAATCTACCGGATGGTGGGCAGTGCTCCACCCTACAGTCTCCTGCCTCCTGTCTCCTTCTCAATCAATCAATCCTTCTTCCCTTGCCCGAATTTCGGTTTGAATGCGGATATTTTTGCCTTCATCAGGATATACATCTAAGGCATCCTGAACCTTTGTCCAATAATGACGCACGGTTCGCTCTGACACATTGATGCGCTCGGCGATCGCCTTATCCTGCAACCCTTCTTGAAAGGCAAAAATCAGCACATTCAGCCACTCTGGCTTCACTTCCAGCCCCGTTCGCATTTCCCGTGGCGTATAGATCAAGCCCTGAATCGCCCAATCAACCTTGGTGAGCATCTCTTTCAGAGGAAGACTCTTATCCGCAATCGTAAAGCCGCCTTCGTGGGTATCGATCAGGGGCTTCACTCGAACGAGCGATCGCACATGGGCACTCTGCACGACGATGTTGAGCGTTGGATACTGCTGCATCAGCGTTCGCAAAAGCTGAATGCCCGTCTCGGTCTGTGCCGTGTCTTTTGGAGTGGCAGGAATCGACAAATCCATCACTACGGCATCAGGGCTTGTCGATTGCACCTGCTCTTGGGCAGCTTGCGCCGTACTTGCGGTGAAAATCTTGGCCTCGGGATATTCTTTCTGTAGCACCGCCACCGTACCGCTCAGCACCGATTCGTGGTCGTCTACAACAACAAAAGTTTGTGTCATGGAAGTGTTACCTCACTCGATGCGTCATTTGTTTCAGGGCTGTTTGCTTTAGGGCTGTTGATCTTGGGGCTGTTTGCCTTTCGGCTGTTTGCCTCAGGACTGCTGACCTCAGGATTTTGGATCACTAGACCAGCTAAATTGCCACTCTATCCATAATCCGTGAACTCCTTGTTGAGAGTGTCCGCCTGTTAAAAATTGAAAGGAGCGATGCAGATAAGCCAGATCCTGAAGATGGGCGATCGCCCGTTGCTTCTGAGGCTCTGGTTCTTTGACTCGAACAGTCAGGAGTGTCAGCCTACCCTGCCGTTTTAGAGCTAGTTCTAAAGCAGCGTCTGAACTGAGATGCGGAGAGACTAGCCTCAACCATTCGTCTAAGGTCATCAGCACAATTCGATTGATAGGGATACTAGCTTGCTCTTGATCCGCAAAGTGAACGGCGACAGACACCCGTGGGTGTTGCCCTTGCCACAGGTGCAGCCAATGCTGAATGGCAAGGGGCAGGCTGTCTTGAATAAACGCAGGCGAGAGGGTGTTGCTGACCTGCTCTAGTCTCTGATGAAGCGCTTCCAACTGCTGCAAACTTTTCTGAGAAGCAGGTTCACACTCTTCGTGAGCAAGTTCCAACGTGCGACGAATGGCAAACAAGTCTTGCAAAACGCCGTCTCGAATCAGCTCTGCTCCGTCGTGTAAGCGATCAACCTGCCGTTGATGCCACCACTGAAGAGCATGTTGAGTCTGATCATGCGATGGCAATAGCCATGATAAAAAGGCGGCACAAACGTTGAAGATCACCGACTCTTCCCCTAATCGATAATTGAGAACTATGCACAAACGCTGACATTATGAAGAATCACCGAGGGCTAGCGGGATGCAACACGTTCAACTATAAGATGGGCGATCGCTCCTAATCTGTCTGTTTTTGACCAGATCGATTGCAGAAAAGTGCAATGTCCTTGCTCTCATCAACCAAGAACTGTGGATCAAGAACTGTGGATAGGGAATATCTTGGCTGCCTGACACATTTTATTTTGTAGCCAGAACTTTTAATAATGTAGGTTGCGGTTGAGCTTGCGAAACCCAACACAGTCAGATTTTAACGGCATCGCATCGTTTACTTATGGCTACCTACTGAGTTGACGGAAATATCCTGTCGAGTTATGAGCTTAGAGCGGCATTAATCTGCAAAGAGCAGCAGATTTAGAAAAAGCGACATGAATTTGCGAGTCAGCTAGTTTAGGGCTTTAATTGCCCTACTTGCGACATTTAATGTGCGAACGTACAACGAATGTGAAAAATGGAGCTAAGCGGATTCGAACCGCTGACCCCCTCAATGCCATTGAGGTGCTCTACCAACTGAGCTATAGCCCCTTGCGTGCGATATTCATCATCACCTGGGTAGTAGCTCTAGTCAAGGTCTAATCTAGAAAAAGATATGGCTCACCGATGCCATCGACTCTGAACGAATTTATGGAGGAATCCTCTTCGATCGCGGAAGTCCCGCCAAAAATCGACTACAGTGAAAGACGGTTAAATCATTTAGATTAAAGACGAAGCGAGGTCGCTGCATGGCATCCATTCGTGAGCTGCACGAACAACTCACTAGCAAAGAGCG
>JBARXP010000222.1:0-8278 GCA_049647405.1 Elainellaceae cyanobacterium
CCGTGGGGGAACCTGAGGTTTGATGGGGAACGGCGATCGCATGAAGAGACAGAAGCTTGCTCCTTCGTATTCAATAGAGGTAGTCGCAGATGAGATAACTGGAACCGGGGGAACCTGATGCAGTCAGTATTCCTCAAAATCATAAGTTTATCTGACTTGCATTTCCATCTATCCTAAATAAGGCATTGAGCCAGCAATTCTCAGTTTGGCGAGTTGGCTATCTGGCTACGCTTCCGACCCGCCCGCGAATAAATTGCGGGCTAATCAGTGAAAGCCCCGTTGGGGCTAAGATCCGTCGGCTATCAGTCCCGCAGGGACTTGATCATTTGTAGCCCGCAATTTATTTGCGGGTGTTGGGGCATAACCATAATGAGAATTGCTGGCATTGAGCCTCCAGAGATTCAACACAGCAGAGATTACACAGAGAAGCAGCATGGCAAAACTGGCACTATTGAGCGTTTCTGACAAAACTGGGCTGATCGATTTGGCTCGACCCCTCGTCGATGAGTTTGGGTTTCAGATTATTAGCAGTGGCGGCACGGCGAAAGCTTTACAAGAAGCGGGGATAGCCGTGACCAAGGTGTCAGATTACACGGGGTCGCCCGAAATTTTAGGGGGGCGGGTCAAGACGCTGCATCCTCGCATTCATGGGGGCATTTTGGCGCGACGCAATCTCCCAGAAGATGAGGCTGATTTGGCAGCAAACGACATTCAGCCCATCGATCTCGTGGTGGTGAATCTTTACCCTTTTGAGCAAACCATCATGAAGCCCGATGTGACGCTGTCAGAGGCCATTGAGAACATCGACATCGGTGGCCCGACGCTGCTGCGAGCCTCGGCCAAAAACTTTGCCCATCTAACAGTGTTGTGCAGTGCGGCGCAATATGGCGAGTATCTGCACGAACTACGGTACAACCGTGGAGAATCTACGTTGGAGTTTCGCCAAAAGGCTTCGCTCCAGGCGTTTCGTCACACAGGCCAATATGACCAGGCGATCGCCACCTATCTAGCCAGTCTTGATCCCCATGTCAGCGAAGTGCAAGCCGATGCCAACCTCATTCCCGAAACTTTTGCCATGTCGGGTTGCCAGGTGCAAGAGCTGCGCTATGGCGAAAATCCTCATCAGCCTGCGGCCTGGTATCAGTCAGGCACGGCCTTAACCGGATGGGCTGCTGCCGAAAAGCTCCAGGGAAAGGAACTCAGCTACAACAATTTGGTGGATCTCGAAGCCGCACGGCGAATTATTGCCGACTTTGGTGGAGGGCAGGCTGTAGCTGCGGTGCTGAAGCATACGAACCCTTGTGGGGTGGCGATCGCCAGCAGCTTAGCCGAAGCTTATGAGCGGGCGTTTAATGCAGATTCGGTGTCGGCCTTTGGTGGCATTGTGGCGCTCAATCAACCCATTGATGTGGCAACCGCAGAAGCCATGACCCGCACCTTTTTAGAATGTGTCATTGCTCCAGGCTGTGAGCCCGAAGCTCAAGAGATTCTAGCCCGCAAGAAAAATCTGCGGGTGTTGGTTATGCCCGAATTTCGTCAGGGGCCAGCCCAAACCGTGAAGGCGATCGCCGGAGGCTTTTTGCTTCAAGCCAGCGATACTCACGGAGTAGACCCCATTGAATGGAAGATGGTGACTGACCTGAAGCCATCTGCGGAGCAGTTGAATGAGCTGGTGTTTGCCTGGAGCATCGTCAAGCATGTCAAGTCTAATGCCATTGTGATTACCGCAGATCAGACTACCCTCGGCATTGGGGCAGGCCAGATGAACCGAGTTGGCGCAGTGGCGATCGCACTCGACCAGGCGGGCGATCGCACCAAGGGAGCGGTGATGGCTAGCGATGCCTTCTTCCCGTTTGATGACTCTGTGCGTACGGCAGCAGAGAAGGGCATTGTGGCGATCGTGCAGCCCGGAGGCAGTCGGCGTGATGAAGATTCGATCAGGGCGGCTAATGAGCTAGGCATCGCGATGGTGTTCACAGGTGTGCGCCATTTTCTGCACTAGACCTAGACGAAATCTAGACGGGGTGATCCGTAGCTAGAGTTCGGATCATCAACTCCCAATTGCTGATCTTCTAACGGGTTATACGACTAAAAGGGCGCACATCTGTGCGCCCCCTACAGGGAATGGAGAAGAGGGCGATCGCTCCTACCACCAACGAAGCTGGAGATAACCCTTCATAGAGAGGCTCTTTTCTTCTTCTGTCAGCCACTCGACTTCTTTGTACGTTCCGAAGATGTGATCCCACCAATCGACACCAAGGCCGAAGTTATGATGCCACATGTTGTATTTGTGGTGAACATAGTGAACAGGCATCTTCATCCAGAAGCAACGGGTTGGGTTTTCGTGCTGCAATTGGTGAGCATAAGCTGAAAAGACAGCATAAAATAAAGCCCCAATCACCCAGCCAATACCTGCTTCTATCGAAAACAGGAACGGAATGGCCATGGCGATCGCACTTCCCTTGATGTAGTCAAAAAATTCCCACAAGACGCCCTGCCCCTCATTGCGGCGGTGGTGATCCCGGTGGCGCTTGCCAATCCGAGGAGAGACATGCATTAGACGATGAATCCAGTACTCGATAAAGCTGGCAAATACAAACGCTGCCACCGCAAAGATGACTGCAACCATGCTCCTGCACTCCTACACACTCAAACAACGTTTCAACAATACTTTACACTCTAAACATTCTAATCGATTGCGGTTAGAGCATGACGACCACTCATGGTTAACGTTTTTACTCCTCCCACGCTGATCCAGCTTGAATGATTCTTCTTGCTTTGAGGCTTGCTGTGAGACACATGCCCCATGACCCAGGCCATTTCCTTTATTTCTCAGTCCTTTACTTCTCAGTCCTTTATTTCTCAGTCAATGACCACACGCCATCCCAATCTTCTGGAGGGGGATTTTCGAGCCAGTGCTGGCAGCGCTTGAGCTGTGCTTGAGCGGCTTTATCGTGGTGGTCTATTTCTTCCAAGATCAGCCCATATTGACTCATCGCCCGCGTAAATTTGCGATCGAGGTAGTATTTGCGCCCCTCGTGATATAGCTCAATTTGTCGCTGCCGCTCATCTGAAATAGGCTCAGCCTTAAGACCCACCAATTCATAGATACCCACGGGGTTACTCTTTCCTTTCACCCGAATGCGGTCGAGTTCACGAGTCCAGACTAAATCACGACAGGGTTCATACGTACTTTCGCTGATGATGATGTCACAGCCATATTGCTTTGTGGCTCCTTCTAAACGAGAGCCTAAATTGACCTCATCGCCCATCGCCGTAAACTCCATGCGCTTGCTCGAACCAATGTTGCCACTGATAACGCTGCCAGAGTTGATCCCGATGCCAATCTTAATCGGCAGTAGGTTTTGCTCAAGACGCTGTGTGTTGAATTGGTTCAAGCGATGGCGCATTTCAATGCTGGTTTGTACCGCTCGCCACGCATGATCTTCTAGCTTCAGCGGTGACCCAAACACCGCCATGATGGCATCTCCGATGTACTTATCTAGCATGCCTTTTTGCTCGAAGACGGCATCCACCATCAGCTCAAAGTATTCGTTCAGCATCTGAACCAGATCTTCGGCTTCCATGCTCTCTGCGGTGCTGGTGAAGCTACGAATATCGGAGAACAGAACCGAAACATCTTTGCGATCGCCCCCTAGACGAGCTTCTCCCGACTCCATCACTAGCTCCGCAAGGTCTTGGCTCATGTAGCGATACATGGTGCTCTTGAGTCGCTTTTCATCGCTGATGTCGTCCATGACCACTAGGGCCCCGTAGACGTTGCTGGGGTCTTCTACGTCCGCAATCGAGTTAATCGAGAGGTGAACGCTATGCTGGTCGCTTGTGTTTTCTTTTTGGGCTGAAACTAGCGTCTGATCAGGATAATATTGCTCTCGCTCGGTTCTTGTTTGAGGATCTAAAGCACTTTCGATGCAGTCGAGAAAACTACGTTCATCGATCTTGATGAGGCTTTTAATCGACTGCCCTGTGATGTCATCTCCCTCGTTCAAATCCAAGAGCTTCAGCGCACTTTCATTGGCTGCAATCACGCGGCCTTCATGATCCGTAGACAGCACTGCATTGGAGAGCGATCGCAGAATATCTCGCTGCATCTGCTCTTGCTGCTTCACCGTGTTGAATAATTTGGCATTTTGCAGCGCCACACCCGCCTGGATGTTAAACGCTTTCATAAACTCCATATCGTTGCGATTAAAGCTGGCTTTCCATCGCTCTGGGGGGGCTGGCCAGTCAGCAGGGTTATAGTCAGGAAAATCGCCCTGACGAACTTTATTGAGGAGCTGAGTCACACCAATGAGCTTGCCGTCTGCATTAAATACAGGCATACACAGCAAGCTACAGGTCCGATAGCCTGATTGTTCGTCCGTGACCTTCGAGGTTTCTGATCCGGGTTGCTTATAGAGGTCGAAGCCAATCATGATTGGCTTTCCATTCTGAGCCACTTGGCCTGCATATCCTGCATTAAGGGGAATTCGAAATTCTTGCAAAACTCCCTTGATCGGAATCCTCGTCCACAGTTGCTTCTTATCCTCATCCACAAGCCAAAGCGTGCTGCGATCGGCCTGCATCAGGATCTTTGCTTCCTCCATGACTCGTTTCAGAGTCTCTTCAAGGTCTAGGCTACTCTCACTCAGAGCTTTGGTCGCTTTCATGAGGGCTGAGGCGGCTCGCTGCTTTTGAGTGGCCTTATAAAACGACCGAGACGATTCGAGAATGAGACGAATGGAGGGAGCAAATTCATCAAATAATTGGTGGTCTTGCTCCGTAAACCCTTCTAAAACAATTTTTTCTTCTAACGATGCGCTGGGGTCGTGGTCTGGTTTTAGCTTATTGATAAGCTGAACGACTGCAACGAGTTTGTCGTCATCGTCGAGCAAGGGCAACACCAGCATGGTGTGAGTGCGATAGCCTGTTTCTTGGTCTTTTTGCTTGGCAAAACTTGCCCGTGGGTCATCGTAGAAATCAAATGGGATATTGATGGGTTTTTTGAATGTAGCGCACTCACCCGCAATGCCATTGGTGGCAGGAAACCGCAGTTCTAAATTCTTACCTGCTTCATCTTTCGCAATGATAGACCAGAGTTCATTTTTCTCTTCATCTAGTAAGTAGATGGTCGTGCGATCGGCATTCAACAGCTCCGCAGTTTTGAGCGTGATCGACCGCAGCATCTCGTCCAGAATCGAGTCAAACCCCTGACTATCTAGCAGAGAATCGAGCATCGACAGGGTTTGGTTAACCACCTCAAGCTTTTGCTCAACGTCGGTCACCACTTGCCTGAAGGTATCTTGCGTCAGTGGAGCAAGAAATGTAGAGAAGCTGCCCTTTGGAGCAGCCAAAGCTCCTCCTCTACTGCTGCTCGTTTGGCTGCTGCTCGTTTGGGAGTTAGAAGAGGCTTGAATGCTTGGAGAGCTAGGGCTGCGATCGCCCATTGTGCTTCCCTGAGCTGCTTCTTGAGGATTACGATCTGATGCCGAAGTCGAGTCAGAAACAACTGAGACATCAATCACAACATCGGTTGCATCACCACCACCAGCAGCCTCAACGACAGTGGCTTGTGCGGGTTGAGACTCCTCGAACGTGGTTTCAGGAGAGGTCGAATGATCAGACACAGGAGACTGCTGAGAATCAGAGTTGGGTAAATGCGAAGATGAGGCTGACATAGGACTTAGGGGGTTGTGTCAACAGGAACCACAAGTGTCGGCAAATGCTGCGGATGATTACCTCAAGTGTATGGGAGCAGCGGCCTAAAATATGTCAATAGACATACTTCACCGCCACTTTATAAAAACACAGAAAACCTACCAGCTATAGCTAAAAGCGGAAATGAAGCAGATCGAGGCTAAGTTGAGAATCAGCCACATGGCACCATGATACCGATTTGCATGAGGCCAGGGCTACCTTCTGCCTCATCTCAACGAATGCCTTAATGATAAATGTCTTAAGAATTGACTCACATTATTTGAGGATTGCCTCACATTACAGGTGGCGAATAGTAACAGCCCATCAACTGCTACAGCACGGCATCTATGGAGTTAGGCGTTGATCACGTCTCTGCAAAACTAGGATGAAAGTCTCGCCTAAAAATTTTGATTTTGTCTTCTTACGGTAGAATTCATGAAGCTTTGGGATTTGGTTTTGAGAAACACTGAGTTTTTCAAGATGTCACTCAGTCAACTGCTTCTGGGAAGACTGTCGATGAGTTATGACTCAATTTATAGTGACATCTTCTCGTGAAAAGATTGGCCCGAATCCATAAGGCGCAAATGGTTGGTTTCTAAGGAGCGAACAGTTCACTGATGCAGGTTCACTCACAGCACTGAGAACTCCCTTGAAGTTTGACTTACTCATCAAGTAAGAAATGTGCATTCTTGAGGTTGCTGAGGTTCAGAGCGGGGTTCAATTCCTTTCGAAATCTCTGTTTGTTCATTAGGAGTCAATATCGTTAAACCCCAAAAAGGAGTGTTCAGATGTTGAAATATATTGTTGGTGCTGGACTTGCTGCGATCGCTTTCGGTGTAACTGCGGCTTTGCCAGCAAGGGCAGAACTCGCAGAAACCGTTTCCCCCGACGAAGAGACTATTGTTGGAGGGCGTGATGTCATGCTGCCATCTAAGCCTTTGACCCCGATAGACTACGCTCTTCCCATGGAAATTAACTTTGTCACTGATTCTACAGTGACGACCGATACTCCCATCACCGATAGCCTCTATGAGGATACAGCGGCATGGGGTGAGGCAATTAGTGGATGTTTAGTGCAAACTCCTATTTTCGTTCGTGAGACGGTGAGTGGAGACATGCCTTTTATTGTTGGCGCAACGGCTGCAACCATTCAGCTCAATGCAAACGGTAATCCTGTCTGCACCTTCTAAAATCATTTTCTAGATTCATACTCTAAAAAACAGAAGCACGCACATTCAATGTGCGTGCTTCTGTTTTTTGTTTACCCCAAATCACTTTTCTTAGGAGCTTGAGAGCGAACAGCAGAGTCTTGATGGAACGTTAGCTTAAGTCATCGCCTCTGCTGGGTCAGTGCCTAGGAGTTCGGCGATCGCCTGTCGCTCAAGGGGGTCTTCGGGTGGCTGCGCCTGACGACTATCTGTAATCAGCCAATCTAAGGCAGCTGCTTGCACATCCACGGCGGCTCCCGTTTTATCGACACAGTAGCGACCAAACACCAGCTTATTTGCCAGCAGTGCTCCGGGGCCAATCCGTGAGTATTCAAAAATAACGCTGTTATCAACCGTTGCTCCGCTGCAAATATGGCAACTGGGGCCAATCATTGTTGGGCCAACGATCTTAGCACCGTCTTCAATGCGGGTCATGCCGCCGATGTAGACTGGGCCTTGAATATCAACCTTATCCCAATTGACCGCCACATTAAGTCCGGTGTAGATGCCAGGTGCTACTTCTGTTCCGGGAATCGGCACGTTCTTGACTTCGCCCGTCAATACGCTGCGCACGGCTTGCCAATAATCGGGCACTTTTCCAATATCAATCCACTGGAAGTCCATTGACACCCCATAGAAAGGCGCGTTCGATTCCACGAGCTTAGGAAAGAGATCGCCTCCAATGTCAAACGGCGTGCCTGAGGGAACGTATTGCAGGACTTCGGGCTCAAAAATATAAATACCCGTGTTGATATCGGTGCTGAGTGCTTCTTCTATAGAGGGTTTTTCCTGAAAGGTCTTAATGCGACCTTCGTCATCTGTAACAACGACACCGTAGCTTGACACTTCTTCGCGAGGCACCGACTTCATCACGATGGTCGCAATTGAACCCTTTTCACGGTGAAAACGCACGGCTTCAGACAAGTCAAGGTCGATGAGAGCATCTCCGCACAACACAATAAAAGTGTCATCGAAAAAAGGACTGAAGTCTTGAATTCGCTTCATGCCTCCGGCTGAGCCAATAGCATCACCGACTAATTCTCCATCTTCGATGCGACCTTCAAAAGAGTAAGCAATCTGAACGCCAAACCGCTGACCGTCTCGGAAATAACTTTCAATTTCATTGGCCAGGTGGCTAACATTGACCATTATTTCGTCAAATCCGTGCTGCCTCAATAATTCGAGCAAAAACTCCATCACGGGTTTTTGCAAAATTGGAATCATCGGCTTGGGAATGGTGTAAGTAATAGGGCGCACACGCGTTCCCTTACCGGCGGCCAAAATCATGGCTTTCATAAATCGCTATTCCTCAACTTTGGGCTGTTCTGGTTTGCTCGCTGAGCAGGTTGCACGGGGTAGTGAGTAGAACTGAA
>JBARXP010000223.1:0-14701 GCA_049647405.1 Elainellaceae cyanobacterium
GTGAAATACCACCAGTCGCTTGGCTTGGTCAAAGCCAAGCGCAAACGTCATCGACGTATTGCTGCTCAGTCACTTGACATCTGGACTGAAACCTTAACTTGACACCAATGGGCATTGCCATGCCCCTCCAAAAATCATTCGTCAGTTAGCAATCTCCGCAAAGGTATCTTTTCCTTGGGCAGATAGCTAGCATTTTTGTATCTCCACTTCTAGGATTAGATGGATAATGTCAGATTTAACCAGTATTGAAAAAATCAAGCTAGAAAAATTACTCGAAATGGGAGGTGGTTATGTATTGGATTTTTCAAACAGAAAATTTCAAGAATTTATATTAGAAAACATGGATATCGATATATATGATGAAAAATATAATTATGACAGTGGGTCAAAAGCCAATCGCTTGAGGGGCTTCTGGAAGAAGGAGTCCAATTCCATCGTAGGAGAATTGCTGGACAAGCTCTTAGAGTATTGGGAAACGAGTAAATTGGTCGAACAAATATCTGTTACCCCTGAAGAGAAAGAATTATTTAGGAAATGCCAAGAAATTTCAATAAGGTTAAAAGGAAACACGGCCAGAGATCATGATAAAAATCTTCTGGAGCAGAATAATTTTACTGCTCTTCAAGCTAATCTGTTAACACAATTTGATGATTTTGCGAGTTTTAGGGATTCCAAAGATAAGAAGCAACGAGGTTTTTTACTTGAAGATTTATTAAAACAGATCTTTTCTCTCTATGAAATTTCAACTCAAAAAAGTTTTAAGAGAAACGAAGGTGGAGAACAAATAGATGGTGCATTTAAGCTTGAGGGCTGGTACTACCTAGTGGAATGCAAATGGACGCAAAAGTTAACGGACATAAGGCAACTTGATAGCCTATATGGCAAAATTAGCCGATCTGGAAAGCAAACACTAGGGCTGTTTCTATCAATTAATGGTTGGTCAGAAAATGTGCGTCCCTTATTAAAGCAGAATCATGATAAGTCTATCATTCTAATGGAAGGTTATGATTTGCGGTCTGTTCTTGTCGAAGAGAATAACTTAAACTTGAAAAATCTAATCCTAAAAAAGTTAGAGTGTTTCAATTTTGAAGGAGAGCCATTCTATAGCGCGACCAATTTGTTAGAGAGTACTTCGGATAATTAAGTTGAATTGCAATTATGTTGCAATCTAAAAAATGTGGCAGTAGATTATATTGCGTTCCTTGTCATGCAGCAAAAGTCATTTGCAGTTGCTCAACCAGAAATTTCAAGTGGTTCTGTAGAACACTTTGCTTTCTCTCTGAAGTTACACAAAGGGCGATCGCATATTTCTACTAAAGGCGATCGCACACTGTCATAAGCTCCTCAGAACTTCGGCAAAGTCGCTCAAACGTGTGAGTCGATCGCGAAAACCCAACAGAGCTATTGCTAATGTTGGGTTTCACCCTATGCGACGCTAGCCTACGGCAATCACTCTTTTCGCTGGATCGATCCGCAACAAATCATTAGAGCTTGAGTGAGTTTTTCTAGCTCGTGACCTGAAGTTTTATAGAAGACGCTGCGCCAGCGGAAACCGTGCTTACGTAGAATATAGCTACAGATTCCGCCGAAATTCTTCGAGCAAATCGACCAGATCAGCCACTCCTGCCGTAGGTATCAAGTCAGTGAGCACGAGTTCTCGCTTGCCGCCGCCAATTTTTACCTGAACCTCAGCTAAGACCTTGTGAACCGACACATCATTGATCTCATCGTTGCTGATGAGATGAAACAGCCGTTCGGCCAGCAAGGTATGCAAATGAGCCTCGCGCATAAACAGATGCCAATTGGCAATGTCGATATAAATCTTATCGCCAATGTTGCTAGCCAGGGCTTCTATTGTTTCTGCGGTCGTTGAATAAGCCATCATTGAGTCCTCCGATGCGTTTCGGTTACATCTTGGAGTCTGCTCTAATTTTTGGCAAACCCCTTAGGTTTAGATTGTGTTGGGGCAGGTTCGGAGTAGTTGGCGATCGCAAAGATATAAACGCCATGAGCGAAGAGGGCGATCGCCCACCCGCCCGTCACCCAAACGCTCCAGGGCCAAGGCTGAGCCTGCAAAATCTTGAAAAACCACAAGCCAGAATTAGTGGCGGCAAAGATTGCAACGTGGGTCGCAAAGTTCATGCGATCGTCGAGACGGCGAAAGGCGGGATCGTTGCGATCGGGTTTACGAGGCCAGCGGGGAGGCATAGATGAAACACCAAACTAAATACACAACACTCTTCCATTGTATAGCGATCGCCATAAGCCTTGAGAAGGAAACTTTTTGAAAGAGGCAAAGCTTAACCCTCAGAAAAGCCCTCATGTTGCTGGCGATCGCCACAGAAGTCAGTCTGCATCTTCCCAGATTTTTCCAAAATTTGACGACACAGCATTTAGCAAAACGCGGCAATGCTGAAGCTCTTTTTGTATCTCGCCCCCGCTACCCATAAAATGACTAAAGAATGAGAGTAGGGGGCTGATGGTTCCCTCTCATCCTCATTTCAGAGCAATGTTTCGAACGCATATCCCATGAAGCTTATTTTGGTCAGCGACACGATCTTCAAGCAGCGCACCCGGCCCTGTCGCACACTCGACAGCCATGCAACCTGTTTAATGCAGAAAGACAGCCAGTTTGAGGAGGTGATGACCGAGTCTGCTTCGTTTAACTATGTCCGGGTTCATTTCACCCATCCTGTGGGCAACCCCAAGCACACGGTCTGGTACGTGGATGCTAATCATGTTGAAGTGCAGGGAAATTTGCCCGATAACCATCCCCATGACGAAGCTGAAATTGAGGGCGATCGCCCCGAAACCTTTAGGCTGCCGGGGTATCACAACACCTTCTACCTCAGCGATCCGGTGCTGCCAGAGGGGGCGTTTACCTGGGATGAAGTGACCCGCAGCGGAACTCGCATTCCCACCACCCGCAATGTTGTGGTTAACGTGCTGCGCATTGCCGAAACGCTCCAGGAGATTCAACAACTGTTTGGCGATCGCCCGGTTTTCATCACGTCTTGGTATCGCACGCCTAAAGCGAATGCCGAGATTGGCGGGTCGAGCCATAGCCTACACCTGACTGGAGGAGCCGTTGACTTCACAATCTCAGGCATATCTACCGCCGAAGCCTATCGCCGCCTCGACCCGTGGTGGGGCAGCCGGGGCGGATTGGCCTATTCTCGCACCTTTGTCCATATTGATAATCGCGGCTACAAAGCCAGGTGGACATATGACCTCTAAGTATTTCTAAACCTGGTGCTCCGGCTCTAGCACACAGACATGCTCAGAGTCATCTAGCTCGATTTGCAGCGTCGAGTGACTAATTCTGAAGCGATCGCGCAACTGACTACAGGTATCGGCTAAAAAACCATCTCCAGGATGGCCTTTCGGCATGATTAGATGAGCGGTTAATGCCGTCTCCGTCGTGCTCATCGCCCAAATATGGAGATCATGTACTTGATCAACGCCAGGAAGTTCTGATAAAAACAGCCGCACCGTTCCTGGTTCGATATGACCAGGAACGGCATCAAGGGCAAGATTGAGAGCATCTCGCAGCAAGCCCCAAGTCCCCACGACGACGACGACAACGATCACCAAGCTAATCACAGGGTCAAACCACTGCATTCCGGTCAGCACAATAGCGATGCCTGCTAACACGACTCCCAGGGAAACCAGCGCATCCGCCGCCATATGTAAGAATGCGCCACGAATATTTAAGTCTTCTTTGCGCCCTGCCATAAACATGAGAGCCGTCAGGGTGTTGATCACAACTCCGACCAATGCCACACCAATGACAATGCTTCCGGGTACGGTGGCCGTATCTTGAAATCTCCGGATCGCTTCCCAGGCAATGCCTCCCATGACAACAAGCAGCACCGTTGCGTTGAGCAAGGCACCCAAAATAGACGATCGCCGCAGACCATAGGTATAGCGCTTGGTCGGAGGACGCTGGGTTAACATGCTGGCTCCCCAGGCTAACACCAGTCCTAGCACGTCGCTGAGGTTGTGGCCTGCGTCGGCGAGCAAGGCGAGGGAATCTGCGAAAATTCCGAATCCAGCTTCTATCACCACAAACACGACATTCAGCAACACGCCAACCAAAAAGGCTCGGTTGTGGCTAGGCGGATGGTGATGACCGTGCCCATGACCGTGCCCATGACCGTGGCCGTGGCCATGAGAATGATCGTGGCTGTCAGCATGGCCTGAATGGTGAGAATGGGACGAGTGAGTCATCGCGATAACTCCAGGAAATAGCAACCGTAACACTGCTTCATTGTGGACATATCACTAGACTGATCGGGTAATGCCACCATCGACGCGAATATTTTGCCCAGTGATGTAGGTCGCGCCGTCGCAGCACCCGCGCCCATGCCGCTGCCCCCCGCTGTGACGATCGCCACTTGATCTGCTGTCAGACTCCTATGCATGGAGAATTTGTCGCGTGTCTTGCTACCGTAAAGCACGATGGCAATCTGAAGCAATGACGCATTTTCATTAGAGCCTATTTTTGTTCCTGCGCTAGGTTGGGGCGATACGGGCTCCGCCCAGGCAAGCCAACGCCACCATTGATATTGCAATCATGACATTGCGACCTTTGCTGCGCGGTGCTTGTAGCCGCAGGCTGAGCGGCGTTTTGGCTGAGGCTCTTGCTGGCTCAAGTCCCACAGTATTCTCAACTGCTGAACTTCCGAGAATTTTCGACCAAGCTTTGAGCAAATTTGTCGAAGCGCTCAGACAATTTTTCGTCGAGCAGCTTACCGTCTTCTCCAAAGGCTTTCCAGGCTTGATCAATGGCAATTTGTTCAGGAATTACCCAGCCATGCACCCACCGCATAATCAGGCGCATGTGGTTGAGGGCATTGCTGTTGGACTGTCCGCCCAAGACGCTAATCACTCCTGTCATTTTGCCCGACAGCTCATCAAAGCTCATCAGATCGAGGGCGTTTTTTATCACCCCGCTGACGCTGCCATGATATTCAGGTGTCGCGAGAATGAGGCCGTCCGCCGATTTTACGGTCGCTCGTAAACGCTCCACATCGGGATAGTCGGGGTACTCTTTGCCGCCATCGCAAAAGGGAAGATTCATCGTTCTCAAGTCGAGCACTTCGACCTCTGCACCCAAGGCCGCGACCCGCTGCGCAGCTAGGTTGAGCGCCTGATAGGAATGTGAACCCTCACGTAAACTGCCGCCAATACCTACGATTTTAACCATGATGCTTCCTCCGAACTGGTTTTCAAGATACACCTAAGGTAGCAACCAAAAGTCGTTATGACTTCATCTTATTGGGCGAGAGTTTCGTGCGAGCCTATCCAAAATCCAAAATCGGGGTTACGCCAAATCTTCCCTGGCATGTAGGGGCGCACAGCTGTGCGCCCCTACTACATGAGCGTTCTGTTTGAATCAAGGGGGATTGAATGCGGATTTGGGATTCAGAGCAAATTATTTTGCCGCTTCAAGAGCTTGTCGAAGCTGCCCATGATGCTCAGCTAACAGGCGATCGCCCGTTTCTGCATCGACCTCTGCCCAGTGCATCAGCAAGGCCAGCTTCACGTTGCGACCGCTCTGCTCCAAAAGCGTTGCGGCTGCATCGCGATCGATTCCGGTGAGGTCGCGCACAATGCGCAGCGAGCGATCGTAGAGCTTGCTATTGGTCACCGACACATCGACCATGCGATTGCCATAGACCTTGCCCAGCCGCACCATTGTGCCTGTAGAGAGAATGTTGAGAGCCAGCTTGGTGGCGGTTCCGGCTTTGAGGCGAGTCGAGCCTGCCAGCACTTCTGGCCCCACCAGCAGCCGAATGTCTACGTCTACCTCGATGCTCACCTGTTCTTTAGGCACACAGGCCAAAAATAGCGTGCGGGCTCCTCGCTGACGGGCAGCGGCGATCGCCCCGTGGACATAGGGCGTTGTGCCACCTGCTGTGAGACCCATGACTACATCTCGATGGGTGACGCGATGATGGGCGATCGCCGCTGCCCCATCATCAGCCAGATCTTCAAGCCCTTCAGAACTGCGCACCAGAGCTGACGCCCCTCCCGCAATAATGCCCTGCACCATCTCCGGCGGGGTGCAAAATGTTGGCGGACATTCAGAAGCGTCTAGCACTCCCAGTCTGCCGCTCGTTCCTGCCCCGACGTAGAAGAGGCGTCCTCCCTCTGCCAGCGCTTTCGTCGTGCATTCAATCGCTTCAGCCAACACTTCTCGTGCCGCTACCATCGCCGCCATCACCTGCTGGTCTTCCTGACAAAACACATCCACGATTTCCAGAGCGCTCATCTGGTCAAGGTTGGCGCTGTTGGGATTCTCTTGTTCGGTGAGCAGATGCCCCCGTTCGATAGAAGGAGACGAGGAAAAATTATCGTCAGTTGGCGCTTGAAAATCAGATGGAGTCATGATTTGGGCAGTAAGTTATGAGGAGCGAGAGTTGGATGAGTTTTGAGTTTTGAGTTTTGAGTTTTGGAGTTTTAGAGGTTGAGTTTTGAGTTCTGAAGGTTGAGTTTTGAGTTTTGAGTTTTAGAGGTTGAGTTTTGAGACGAGTGTTTAACTCAAAACTGAGAACTGAGAACCTGGTTGACTGACAAAACTTGTGTCCCCTCACCCCCAACCCCTCTCCCAGCGCTAATCTTGTAAGGGTTTTCATCCCTTGATTGACTTTGATCGTGTGCATCTCATCCTGTTTGCTGATGACCCGCTAGTCCTACCCGCAAATGAATTGCGGGCTACTGGAGAAAACCCATTGAAATGGGTTAGTGTCGGGGTGCCTCAGGGGTTGAAGCCTCCAGTCCACTTGAAGTGGACTTGACCGACTAGCCCGCAGTTTACTTGCGGGGCGGATGTTCGGATCGATCTGTCGTGGGTTTCCGCAAAACCCCTACGAGATTAGCTCCCAGCGGGCGAGGGGAGCCGATCAAAATTCTTGTTCCCTCTCCTCTTGGGAGAGGGCTAGGGTGAGGGGTTTTCGAGGATCTGTGCATAAGTTTTGTCAGTCAATGAGACCGAGAACTGAGAACTAAGAACTGAGAACTCAAAACTGAGAACTCAGCACTCAACGCCCAACATCATTGGAGAAAGCGCTGAATCTCTAAAGACTAAACAGCTTTTCAAGATTCTTGCGAACCCATGCTACGGGGTTAATATCGTACTCTGCCGGATTAAGCAGCCCCAGCTCTTGCAAGCGACGCTGCTGCATCGACAGTTCTGCCCGATGTTTACCCATCTCCTTGACAATCAAATCATAGATGCGGGGCTGATCGTTCAGCAGTTTCTTAAACCCTTGGGGACTGATCGAAAAAACAGTCGTCTCTTCGAGGGCTCTGACAGTCACCGTGCGCGGTACGTTTAACATCAGCGAAAATTCGCCAATATATTGGCCTGCCTCTAAGACCGTCGGAGCAGCCTGCCCAGCCACGTTATAGCCCACTGACCCCACTAGGATGATGTAAAAGGCATCCCCTGGCGCTCCCTCTTCGTAGAGAATTTCTCCCAACTGGAGATGACGACGATGGCCGATTTCGACCAGTTTTCGCAATTCAATTTCGCTACAGCTCTCGAAGTAGGAGATTTGCTTCAGCAACGTGCGGACAGGAATAGGTTTAGTGAATTGTCCGACAGCTAAGTTTTGGGGCATCTGTAAGATGGCATGGTCGTCGTAGTTTTCCATGCTCGAATTAACAACCAGACTGGGGTTTCGCTGCCATACGTCGAGGCGAGGTGAGGCGAGTTTGAGCCCATGCTGCCGTAGATTTTGCTCAATGATGAATCGGAGAGAGCTTTCGGTCAGGTATTTTTTATCGATTTGCTTCATCCAGACCCACAGGTGGAAGTCGTAAGAGTTTCGAGTAATGCCTGTGAAATAGACTTCTGGAGGGTATTCGTAGGACACGCTTTCTTCTAAGTAGGCGGAGTCCATGAGCACTTCGATGACCTGAACCGGATCGCTCTCATGGGTCACGCTAATGGGAATCGAAACCCAGCCATGGGGATTTTGATAAGTCCAGTTGATAATTTGACTGCCAGCCAGATAGCTATTGGGCAGCACGACGTGGCGTTGGGTAATGGTACGCACGACCGTAGAGCGCAGAGAAATATCGATGATATAGCCTGACATGCCCTCCCATTCAATAAAGTCACCGACTTTGAGCTTTTGCTCAATGAGGAGGGTGAGGCCGCTGATAAAGTTTCGAGTAATTTCCTGTAACCCAAAACCGATGCCGATGCCGAGGCTGCCAGCCAAGACCGCAAGGGATGCGAGATTAATGCCGATCGCCTGGAGCAGGGCAATGCAAAGCAGGGTGCCGAGGCTATAGCTGGTGACTGTGGCGATCGCCTCACGGGTTCCTTGCTTGAGGCCGATGCTGCCGAGCACGTAGTTAGACAGCACTTGCTTGAGGCTGAGAGAGGCCACTAAGGCAATCAGCAGTATCAGCAGAAATTGGGCGATCGCTCCTAGAGAAATGGCGCTGTTGCCTATGCGCATTAACGGGTAATCGAGAATCGTGTTGATTGATTCTGAAAACCGAACGACCAGAGGATAAAGGACTGTATTTTTTAAGGAAACTGACGGCAGATACACAGGCGTAAACTTGGTTAAAAATAAACTGAGCCAGAAATAAACTGAACTAGAAATACAGAAATTAATGACCGATCAATCCGATGAAATGGACTGAGGTTAAGGAATATGGGACTTTCTTAAATTTTCATAAAAGAAACGCACCTATAGAATTATTCCGCAAACTGGCTCCCGAATAACGCCTCCTGATCTGGCTATTTCAAAAAATCATTCCATCAGGTGACCCTCGTCAGAGAGCGAAACATCAGTGCGGTTAAACGTTTTCGTTAAACGTTGGTTAACCATTAGGGTTAACCGTTAGGCTTAAACGTTAGTTAAACGGCTGTGGCGATCGCCGCGCCCGCAATCATGGGTGACCTGGCTGTCCCCAATCCCATGAACCCTCCTTGTTTTTGCATAAAAAGAGGGTTCGTTACATGGAATACAGTTTCAAACTCCAGCAAGCTTAAAAGTCTATGGATAAACCGTGCAATAACCCATATCTGTTTACGGGCTCCTTAGTGTACTGAACTGATACCAAACTAAAACTGCTATGGCACAAGACTCTGAGCATCTGACACAACAATCTGAAGAAGGGACTGAATCGACAGGGGCGATCGCTAGTCCGCCTCAACCTTCTGAACCGCCTGACTTTCCCCATCAGTCGGGGGCGATCGCTGATTTCTTTGAGTTCAACGCTCTGCGCACCACCATGCGCAACGAAGTGCTGGCCGGAATCACCACCTTCGTGACCATGGCCTATATTTTGGCCGTTAACCCTGGCATCTTGTCAGCAGCCGTTTTCCTCCAAGAATCCGGCGATTTGTTTGGCGAACTGGCCATGGCTACGGCCCTATCTGCCGCTCTCGCTACCCTCGTGATGGGGTTCTACGCCAAATTACCGTTTGTCTTGGCTCCAGGGATGGGCGTCAATGCTTACTTTGCCTTTACGGTGGTTTTGGGGTTGGGCATTGATTGGCGCATTGCCCTGGCAGCGGTGTTTATCGAAGGGATTATCTTTATCCTGATGACCATCAGCAATGTGCGGAGCAAAATCGTAGCCGCCATTCCCGAATGCATCAAGCACGCCACGACGGCGGGCATTGGTCTATTTATTGCTTACATCGCCCTTAAGAATGCAGGCATCATCGTCGCCAGCGAGGCAACCTTTACGACCTTAGGCGATCTAAAATCTCCGCCGACTCTGGTTGCGGTCATCGGCATTCTTCTGACCTCAGCCTTTGTCGCTCGGCGCATTACCGGAGCGCTACTCTGGGGAATTTTGGCAACCGCACTGCTGGGCTGGATTATTGGCGCTGCTCCCTGGCCAAGTGGATTCATCGGTGTGCCGCCGCTGCCCACTGACTTGTTTGGGCAAGCCTTTGTCGGCCTGGGAGAAGTGCTTTCTACCAGTGTCTGGCAGCTCTTTGGCGTTGTGTTTGTCTTTTTGTTTGTAGACCTGTTTGACACCATCGGCACTCTCACCGGATTGGGCGCTAAGGCAGGCTATATCGATGAACAGGGGCGGTTTCCTGGTGTCGAAAAAGCATTTATGGCAGATGCGATCGGTACGACGGCTGGCGCTGTTTTGGGCACCTCTACCGTTACCACCTACATTGAGTCTGCATCGGGCATCTCTGAGGGAGGCCGCAGCGGTTTTACCGCAGTTGTTGCAGCGGCATTATTTGCCCTGTCGATTCTCTTTATCCCCCTGCTGTCGGGTATTCCGGCCTTTGCGACGACTCCAGCGTTGCTGATCGTCGGCGTGCTGATGATGACAGGCGTGCGTCGCATTCGTTGGGAAGACCCGGCAGAATCGATTCCCAGCTTTTTGACGATTTTGATCATGCCCCTCAGCTTTTCGATCGCCGAAGGTTTAGCCATGGGGTTAATTGCGTTTCCGCTGGTGAAAGCGTTTCAAGGCAAGCGCCACGAAACCACCATTGGCATGTGGATTTTGGCCTTGATTTTCTTGCTGCGGTTTGTTCTTATCTAAGCCTCAGCATCGGTAAAGATCCGGGCTATGACCACTTGTGCGATCGCCATCATCATCGGCTAGCGGCTGACCATTGGCGATCGCACTTCAGCTAATGCCGTTTTGACCTGGTCAAGCTGCTGAGCGGCATGGCCTTGGGTCAACATGGCTTCAGCTCGTGTTAACCCCGCTTCAAGCGACTCACACACTCCGGCTTGCCACAGGTAAAACCCGCCGTTCCAAATGGCAGATTGCATCAGCTCAGAAGACTGACCCTGGAGCACCGACCTGACCTTATCTAAATAGGCCGCATCGGCATCTAGTGCAACGTCTTTACCTTCAAACCCATAATCTTTCGGATGCAGAAGCAATCGCTTCATTTCTGATTGAGGTTCGCCCAGTGAATCGACAGATGTAGACTCTGAGGTCGTAAATAAACCAATGATGCACGTGCGATCGCGCGGCAGGTCACAGCTTCCCTCTAGTCCCTTAATGGTGATAAAAGACGATACCCCGTGGCTCGTCAGCGCCTCTTGAATCATCTGCTCCGTCGGCGGATGGACAAACCCACAGATCACCAAGGCATCGCCCCGATAGGGGCTCCACATCAGTTCGAGGGTGGCCTGGGGGGGGCGCTTGCCGAGCTGGTCTCGATAAGGCACCAGCCCCTGGGCTAGAGGAAACTGATCGGGCAGATAGACAAAACCTAGACGCGTCTTCTCAAATACCGACTGCACTTGAGCCATCGACAGCCCTGCCCAGTTGAGCCCTAGCCCCTGCCAGATCTCAACAAAGGGCAACCCATACTTAGTCGGCATTCTCATGCCTCCGTGCAGCACCGTTGGGCAGCCCGCCGTCGCAAGAATCAGCGAGGTGATCGGGCTAATAGGAGCCGTGCGCGATCGCCCATCGTAGGGAGAATTCATCACCACCGGACGATAGGGCGCGTTGATGGGGGAAAGCTGCTGCCCGAGTTCTTTATATGCATCGAGCATCCCCGCCAACTCTTCTCCTGTCGGTCTGCGAATTCGGTGAGCGATCATAAACGCTCCAATTTGAGCAGGCGTGGCTTCTTGGGTCAACATCATGCGAGCTGCATCAGCAGCATCTTGACGAGATAGACTTTCGCTAGTGTGTTGACCGCTGCCCACTTTTCGAAGCAGCTCTCGAAATCGATCACTCATAGTCGAACATGCCGTACTAGCAGCATTACAGAAAGGGGCATCACAAAGCCTTGCAGAACGTTATATAAGACAGAGCTATGGAGTTTGGCTATTAAGTGTAAATCTTAAGGGGAATTGACACGCCTTCGAATCGATCAAAAGTGATATTTGGGAATCGATCAAAAGTGATGTGCAAAGCACGCTAGCCCTATCGGGTCGGGGTTAAGGTGTGAATCGATTGAGGTTCATGACATTGAGGTTCATGACAATCTTTGTTCTCTGCGATCAGCGCTTGAACTAGAGATCGAAAGTGTTGAATTGGAGGAATATCAAGGCGATCGCGCGTAGTCACCAGCACCACTTCGCGAGTCAAAACTTGTGGAGTCGTGGAACGGGTTGTCAGCATCGAGTCAGTCTCGATATTGCTCATGGCTGAGCGAGGCAGCAGAGCCACCGCGCTACCCCGTTTTACAATGCCACGAAAGGCATCGAGGGTGTTGAGTTCTAAAATAGACTTGAGTTCTAGGTCTTGGCGCTGAAACTGCTCCTGCACCAGTCGCTGCATTCCGTAGCCGTCTTTAAACACCACCTGAGGAAATTGCGCCAGCTCCGTCCAGGGCACCTGACTGTGTTGAGCAAGGGGATGATCCGTCGCCATCATGATCTCAATCGGTTCTTGAAAAAGTGAATCGACCACCATCTCAGGGCTGGCCGTGAGAAAGCGGTTGTTCATCACGATCGCCGCATCTACAAGGCCATCGTGGAGGACTTTGAGGGCGCGATCGCTGCCCAATGAGGTGACGCGCAGTTGCACATCGGGATAACTTTGGCAAAACTCTTGCAGCACCGGAGGCAGGTAATAAGCGCAGACCGAATGAATTGCGGCAATACACAACTCTGGCTGCTTTCCCTGCCGCAATTCGTCAAACTCAGCCACCGCATTGCCCCACTCTTGGCAGATTTTGCGGGCGCGATAGAGCAGGCGATCGCCCGCCATCGTTAACTTTGCCTGGGCATTACGATGAAAAATGGGCAGCCCTAATTCAGCTTCTAATGCTTGAATCTGACGACTAATGGTTGACTGGGTCACCCCACATCGTTGAGCGGCCTGCTGGAAGCTCTTTGTTTCAGCAACTGCCAAAAACGCCTGCAATTGTTCAAGACGCACGAGCTAGTCCCCCGATTATGGTATTCCACAGAGCTGTGGCAAGCCTGTATTGGGTGATTAGCTCACCTACCATAAACAGTAGGTAAAGATTGCTATTGCCTTTGTATCTTCAGCTACAGCTCTCCAGCCTGACAGAATCTTCCAGTCAAGATGACTCTGTCAGGCCGACAAAGCGACGATGGAGTGGCTAGAGTCATGGTGATCGGGTTAAGTCATGCAGCCTTTCAGTTATGCGGATTTTTCAGTTATGCGGATTAGGGTATCCCTCAACACAGAGCCGCTGCATGGTGGCGAATGTGGTCGCCAACAAAGGTAGAAATAAAGTAGTAGCTATGGTCATAATCGGGCTGCATTCGCAACTGGAGGGGCTGTTTAGCTTCTGCACAGGCTGCCTCAAAGATTTCGGGCAGGAGCTGATTTTGATGCAAAAAGGAATCAGCGCTGCCCTGGTCGATCAGAATCGGATGACTGTTGAGCGGGCGATCGCCCTTCGTTGCCTTGACCAGTTCGCTTGCGTCATAGGCCGCCCACTGATTCTTGTCTTCACCCAGATAGTTGCGAAACGCCTTTTGCCCCCAAGGACACTGCATCGGTGCAACGATTGGGGCAAAGGCAGAAACCGAGCGATAGCGACCTGGATTTTTGAGCGCACAGATTAACGCCCCGTGGCCTCCCATCGAATGGCCAAAGATCCCTTGCCGCTCCATATCAGCGGGAAAGTTTGCCGCAATGAGTTGAGGTAGCTCCTCAGTGACGTAGCTGTACATACGATAGTGCTTGCTCCAGGGCGATTCTGTCGCATCGACGTAAAATCCAGCCCCTGTGCCAAAATCCCATGAATCATCTTCGCCAGAAATGCCTGCATCTCGGGGACTAGTATCAGGAGCGACTAGCATCATGCCATGCTCTGCGGCATAGCGCTGTGCTCCAGCCTTGGTCATAAAGTTTTCGTCAGTACAGGTGAGACCTGATAAAAAATACAGCACAGGAACAGCCGTTGTCTGAGCTTGCGGTGGCACATATACAGCAAACTTCATTTCGCCCTGGCAAGCTGTCGAAGAATGACTATAAAAGCGGGTGGAGCCTCCAAAACAGGCAGATTGACTCCGAAGGGTAAGAGATGCAGTCATAATCCAGTCGATAAAACAACGTCAAATGGAGAAACGGAAGTTAGCTTAAGCAAAAAGCAAAACAAGGAGAAAGCAATGCAACGCGAAAGATTCGCAAGCGCGACTGAATCCGAGGTGAATGCCCTAAATCATTTTTTAGCATAGAGCATTGGGCAAGACTAGATTTACATGAGGTCTGCCTGATAGGCTGTTTCAAATCAGGGGCCGAAAAATCATTTCAACGAAATGAAAAGCACTCAAAACCGCAGAATCAGCAATCTGATTTTGAATGCGCTCTATGGAATTGACCCAATTCCGATCAGGGCGAGTGCGCTGTAAAACAAGAACATCCAGTATATTTAGTGGTTTGGATGACTGAGTGGTTTGGATGTTTCGGTGTTGCGATTCCAGGTTATCCAATTCAAATAGCATTACCGTTTAAATAGAAGTTGTATTTGACCAAACCATCTTAAGACGCAACTATTTGGGAAGGATCAACCGGAGAAGCCGCTTAGGAAACTGCGCGATAGGTGGAGCATAGGATCTGTGGAGTTTGGGCAGCCTAGCACCATTGCCGTCATGATTCGGTCATGACACACTCACTCCTTTGAGAGGGGCGATCGCCACCCTCACGGCATATCTTCACGCTATAGAGAGATCAAAACGAGATGAATATCGATAAACTGCTTGCAGACTATGCAGCAGGAGTCAGAGATTTCCGAGGGGTTAATCTCATG
>JBARXP010000224.1:0-4838 GCA_049647405.1 Elainellaceae cyanobacterium
GTCGGTTCTGCTGCCCGTGTAGCTCAGTGGTAGAGCGCACCCTTGGTAAGGGTGAGGTCACGAGTTCAATCCTCGTCACGGGCTTTTTCTAGAGATTTGCCAATTGAGTATGTCATCCAACAACAGCGTAGCTCTCGTCACCGGAGCATCGAGCGGTATCGGCAGGGCGATCGCTATTCGCCTCGCCAAAGACGGGTATCGCATTGCCGTCTGTGCCCGTCGCCAAGAGAAGCTAGAGTCTCTAGCGGCTGAAATTGAGAATCTCGGTTCAGAGGTGCGAACCTATCAGACCGATTTGCGCCAAGAATCCCAAATTATCAAGATGTTTGAAGCCATTCGCTCCGAGTGGGGCGGAGTTGATGTTTTGATCAACAACGCAGGCTTAGGGCACAAGCAGTCACTCATGATGGGTGACACAGAGGCTTGGAGAGAGATGCTAGAAGTCAATGTGTTGGCGCTTTGCATGTGTACCCGCGAGGCCATCCAAGATATGCAAGCGAAAGGCAGCAAGGGACATATCGTACAGGTCAGCTCCATGTCGGCCCACCGAGTCCCCGCAGGGTCAGGCATGTATTCGGCGTCTAAGTTTGCTGTGCGGTCTTTAACCGAAGGCTTGCGACTCGAATTGCGTGCCGCTGACAGCTCCATTCGGGTGTCTGCGGTCAGCCCTGGCTATGTCGAAACAGAATTTGCTGAGAAATATACCCAGAGCGCCGAAAAAGCGAGTGAACTCTACGGCAAGTTTCCAGTTTTGCAGCCGGAAGATGTCGCTGAAGCGGTCTCATATCTGTTGTCACAGCCTGACCATGTGCAAGTCCACGATATTTTAGTGCGACCCACCCAGCAGATGAGCTAGATACTGATGAGCTAGATAGTATTATTTCCGGAACCTTCGATATGGCAGCTACTCTTCCGGCTTCTTCTTCCTTCACAACGCGATTGATCACGCCCCTGATCAACAGCATTCTTGCAATTCGACCCCTCGCAGCTTTGCTGAAAAATCGCGCCCGCGCCATGATGATCGACCGGGCAGAATCGCTGGGTGTGTCTTGGCGGCAGACGGTGAAAGAGCTGCGATCGCGCGGAGAAAGCCTCGACTTTTCACCCCAGTGGGACGATGAACTGGGGGCGATCGCCAACCCCGATCTCAGCTACCCCAGCTACTACACCACCAGCTTCCATGCGTACAACGAAGGGAATTTGGGCTGGAATCCGGCAATGGAGGTTGAGGTTGCGGCTCAGGCCGTTCACGCTCGCATCTGGCCGGAGAAAGGGAAAGCCGGAGATCTCGCGTTACGCCAGAGCTATCATGACGTGCTCAAAGCCCGAATTTCTGAGAATTTAGGGGCGATCGCCGATCTGGGCTGTGGCGTGGGTCTTAGCTCATTCACCCTACAATCAGCCTTTCCTGGTGCTGCAATGACCGGAGTGGATCTGTCGCCTTACTTTCTCGCTGTGGCTGCTTACCGCGATCGCCATCGTGTCCATACGCCCAGTTCTCCTGCGGCAACTTGGGTTCATGCCCCTGCCGAAGAAACAGGGCTTCCAGCAGATTCTTTCGATCTCGTCTCAGCCTGTCTCATGTTTCACGAGCTGCCCCAATCAGCGGCGATCGCCATTCTGAAAGAGGCTCGTCGTCTAGTGCGTCCAGGCGGTTACGTCGCCATTATGGACATGAATCCTGGCTCTGAGGTGTTTGCGAAAATGCCGCCCTTTGTGTTCACGTTGCTCAAAAGCACCGAACCCTATCTCGACGAATACCTCAGCCTCGATTTAGCAGCCACTATGCAGCAGGCCGGGTTCGAGCGTCCCTTCGTCACCGAAAACAGCCCTCGCCACCGGACGCTGATCGCGAAGGGTTAGGCATCGCCATACTCATCATGTTGGAGAGCACCCAGAAACTCACAGCAAAGGAGACCTGCTAATCCTGATTCAAGGATTGCATCGGCGTATCTGGGGAGGGTTGACGCTGAGCGTTGTGGTGCTTGAGATCGGATGAGGTATCTGAAGGTGCAATAGCAGACTCTGGATCATCAGAATCTACACCATTAGAGGGCTCAAAAGAGGGAGATGTGGCAGATATCGAGGGCTGCTGAGGCAAAGGCGGGTTGAGATTTTCTTGACCCACGGGCTTCGAGGAAACCTGCCGTTCGTTAGACGGAAACAGCGCTGCCCATGCCGTGCGAAATCCAGCGATCGCACTCTTCGATGTAATCTGAGCCTGCTGCAACTGCTGCCCAGCATAAGACATGCTCTGATCAACCCGCTGCACAATAGACTTTGCGCTTTCTACGCTGTCTCCCAAATCACCCGTGAGGTCTGACAGCTCTTGGCCTGTCGAGCGAAGCGCGTCTAGCGTCGCTGGCAGCTCTTGATTGAGGGTTTCTAGCAACCGATCGGCGCTTTGAGCAGTCTTAGAAAGTTTCAAAATCACCGGAATCGCCACCACCACTACCGCAGTCGTGCTGACCGCCAACAGAGCTGTTGAGATACCTAACCAGAGAAGCGGTTCATTCACCCACATGGTTTACCCAGATTCATTGATGACGGGTTGGCCGCGAGACATTGTGCAAGTTTAAGTAGCAAGTGTGAAAGGCTGTAAATGTTCAAATTGCAGCGAGAATTAGGGTTCTGACGAAGCCGACTGAGCTTCAGTCTGGCTAGATGTTGTCTCATCCGTGATCCGTTCTAGGCGCTGGCGTTCTTGCTGACTCGCCTCAGTACCTGCGGCGATCGCTCGTCTCAAGCGCGTTAGAGTACCTTCCCAGTTTCGCACAGCAGAACTCGACAGCCGATCAGCCTGCACCTGCACATTAGACGATAAATCTTCGGCTAGTTCGGGCAACGCATTCGCTGACTTCTTCAAGATACGCCGAGTTTCTCGTCCGGTTTGGGGAGCAACCAGAAGCCCGGTAACCGCTCCCATCGCTGCACCGAGGAGAAACCCCCCCACGAAAAAACCAGAACCTTTAGATTGATTATTCTCTGCCATAACTTTGTTCCATCCGTACGCAGTGTGGACTCAATAACTGCAAAGACTCATCATTCCAAAACGACATATCAAATATCAATACGATATCCAGTCAGAAGCTGAACGTTAATCCAAAGCGCTGAGTTCACAACCCAACCAGCCTTCCCCAATCTAGTATGAAACCGATGGCAAAATATGTCCTCTTTTGTGCAGGTTACCCTTCTATGAGCGAGATTCAGTTAAAGATTTTGTGTAAAGACTCAGATCTGGGTTAAGGCTGCGAAAAAAATCCTCGCGATCGCCCCCACATCAATACGGTTCCCATCAAACTAAGCACGCGTCGTAACTGCTGGAGACGGGCGATCGCCACCTGAGCCTGACGATAAAGCTGCTGTGCTCTTTTTTGAGCCGTTTTCAATTCAATCATGCCTAATGTGATGGTTTGGGGAGTCTCGTTCAAAAGAGCGCTAACTTGAGACGCGGCTGCGTCAAGTTCATCAGTCCATAAAGAGATTTGGCTCCCTAGGCTTAATAAACGGCTCACGCCCCACCAACACAATAGCGACAGCACCACATTGATGCTCACAACAGCGACAACGGCTGCACTCATGCCTGTTTTTCCTCCAGCATTCAGTGCGTCATGCCCTATCCTGACTTAACCCGGTCTCTCAATCAAGCTTCTTCTCTATTCTAAGCAGATGCATCTGCGCTCATGTGTACAACCTCATGTGCATGACCTCATGTGCATGACCTCAACCAATGGGGGCATCATTCAGCTCCGCCCGTTGGGTTCTACATAGCCCAAGCGATCGCGCCTTAGCCACGACTGGCGATCGCCCCTTCTATGCTGCGTTGGATGGGCGATCGCCTAATTGAAGGAAATGGCGATCTTAATGACCTGCTCTATTCAGTCAAAAGAGCATCCAAAACCAACACGTCTAAATCTGAGACACGCGCTAAATGGACATCGTTGGTTAGGAAAAATGTCGCGCCTTGCTGGATAGCAGTCGCAATCTGTATCGCGTCTGGAGTTCGCAAGTTTTGTGTTGCTCTTAACCGGGCAGCAACTTCGGCAATCTCAACAGATACAGGTGTTGTCAATAGGTTTTCTTGATCAAGAAAGATGTCGCGATACTGTTTAGCAAGCTCGACACTTCCCGACCTCAATGGGTGGACTAAAACTTCTGCCAGCGTCAACGTAGAGGTCACGACTTGAAACTCACCCTGACTCATCGCGTGGAAAAAGGCACGAACAAGCTTCAGATATGCGTCATTTTGCTCGATGAAGTAAATGAGTGGTGCAGTATCCAAGCCCACAACCTGACCCTGAAGTTGACTTAACCACTCCATGAAGCACGTTCCTGGTTAACGTATTCTTGAGCATCAAGGTCTTGCCATAGGTCTTTGCCTAACCCTTCCAAGTCCATGATGCTGCGCTTGGGCTTAACAATGACCTGACGACGAACAATATCAGCTAACTCTGACAGCAAGCGAAGTTGCTCATCTGGAGTCAGTTTTTCAACTTGGCTGCGGATCTCTTGATAAGTCGCCATGCTGCTTGTTCCTGGGTTCTATCGCCAATCATGCCACATTACTAAAAAATTCAACATGTTGAGGAGAATTGCGACGTTTAGAGTTGACTAGTACAAAAAATAAAATATCGCTTATTCTGCCCAGTTTTCCAAAACTAGACCAGCAATGCGGGAAAACTCACGCATGTTGTTGCTGACAAGCGTAATTCCAAGACTGACAGCATGGGCGGCAATCAGCATGTCCATTGCCCCAATGACTAACCCTCTGCTTTCTAGATCATGCCGAATCGAGCCATAAACAATCGCCGCAGCTTGATCGAACTCTACTATCTCTA
>JBARXP010000225.1:0-29072 GCA_049647405.1 Elainellaceae cyanobacterium
TCACAGATGCATTCAGTACCATCAGGCAATGACTCCCGTAAGGAAAAAGTATGAGTAGAAATGCAGGTCGAGTTCAAGCGGTTCATCAAATTGTCAACCGAGAGTTGATGCCTCCTAAGCCTCCAGAATGTCTAGAGGAGATCTGGGCTTCAAATGTCTTCAACCTCAGTAAAATGCAGGCCAGTCTTCCAAAGACTGTCTTCAAATCTATTAAAAAGACCATTGTTACAGGCGAAGCGCTCGACCCTTCCATTGCCGATGCGGTTGCGACTGCCATGCGCGATTGGGCCATGACGAAAGGTGCGCTCTACTACGCTCACGTGTTTTACCCCATGACGAACCTGACTGCTGAAAAGCACGACGGGTTCATTTCAGTTCAGGGCGATGGCAGCGTCATTTCAGAATTTTCTGGCAAGGTGCTGGTTCAAGGCGAACCTGATGGTTCGTCGTTCCCTAACGGAGGCATTCGAGATACCTTTGAGGCCCGAGGCTACACCGGGTGGGATGTGACCAGCCCAGCCTACATTATGGAAACGGATAACGGGGCAACCCTGTGCATTCCTACTGTCTTTGTATCTTGGACAGGCGAAGCTCTAGACAAAAAAGTGCCCCTGTTGCGCTCTATTGCCGCGATGGACAATGCCGCTCGCAAAGTCTTGACCCTTCTCGGCAATGACGAAGTCGCCCATGTCAACTCTAGCTGTGGCGCAGAGCAAGAGTATTTTCTGGTCGATGCTAATTTTGCGAGCCAGCGACCTGACCTACTCTTGGCTGGACGGACTCTGTTTGGCAAGGCTCCTGCCAAGGGACAAGAATTTGACGACCACTATTTTGGTGCGATTCCAGAGCGGGTGCAGGTCTACATGCAGGATGTAGAAGAAACTCTCTACAAGCTAGGGATTCCTGCTAAGACCCGCCATAACGAAGTGGCTCCGGGTCAGTTTGAAATTGCTCCTTTCTTTGAAGCGGCGAATGTGGCCAGCGACCACCAGCAGCTCCTCATGACGGTGCTCAAGCATACGGCTAAAAAGCATGGTTTTATTTGCCTGCTTCATGAGAAGCCATTTGCTGGCATTAACGGATCGGGTAAGCACGTCAACTGGTCAGTAGGCAACTCGACTCAGGGTAATCTACTTGATCCGGGTGACTCTCCCCATGAAAATGCTCAGTTTCTTGTGTTTTGCGGGGCAGTGATTCGCGGTGTTCATAAGTATGGGCCGCTGATGCGGGCGGCGATCGCCACCGCCAGCAACGATCACCGCTTGGGAGCCAACGAAGCCCCACCTGCGATCATGTCGGTGTATTTGGGAACCCAGCTCGAAGAAGTATTTGAGCAAATCAAAACGGGCACAGTTTCAGACTCAAAGAAAAAGGGTGTCATGGATCTGGGAGTAGCGGTGCTGCCAGACCTGACCAAAGATGCCGGAGACCGAAACCGCACGTCTCCGTTTGCGTTTACGGGCAATCGCTTTGAATTTCGGGCTGTCGGCTCCAATCAGTCGGTTTCAGGCCCTCTGATCGTCTTGAACACCATGCTGGCCGATTCTCTCGACTGGATTGGCAATCGGTTGGAAAGTGAGCTGTCTTCAGGCACCGAGCTTAATGCGGCTATTATCACCGTGCTCAAAGAAGTGATGGAAGAGCACAGCGCTGTTGTCTTCGGCGGCAACGGCTACTCCGAAGAATGGCACAAGATGGCCGTTGACGAGCGCGGGTTAGCGAACCTGCCGACCACGGCAGATGCCCTGCCCGTCCTCAAAGAAGAATACATTGAGGATCTGTTTAAGAAGACCAGCGTTTTGACCCCAGTAGAGCTGGCTAGTCGCTTCGAAGTCTATGCAGAGCAGTACATTCTATCGATTGAGGTAGAGTCTAAGCTGGTGATTAACATGGTGAAAACCATGATTTATCCCGCTGCGGTAGAGTATCTGTCTCAGCTGTCTTCGACTATTTCTAGCCTCGCAGACTTGGGCGTCACCTTCGATAAAGGAAGCATCCAAACGGTTGCTGACCTGACCAACTCAATGACGAAAGCCGCCGCTGAGTTGAGTGCTGCGATCGCCAAGCATGACTTTGCTTCGACTGATGAAAAGATGCAGTACTGTGCCACAACCTTACGTCCCCTGATGGATTCAGTGCGCACCTATGTCGATATGTTAGAAGGCGAAATTGACGACACCTTCTGGCCGTTGCCTACATATCAGGAAATGCTGTTTATTAAGTAGGGGTCGGGTCTAGACACGTTTTGCACATTGCAATAGAGAACTGAAAAGGGGTGACTTTGCCGCCGCAATGCGGCGGCAAAGTCACATTCTTGAGTCTTGATGCAAGATGTGATTTTATTACGTCAAAACAAAAAATAGGGGTAGGCGAAAAGCCTGCCCCTATTTTGTTCAAGCTAATCTCCAGGATTAGACCTGTAGTTTAGAACTTGATAATCGCAAGAGACTTAGTACTTGCGACCGCCACCAAATGAACCGCCGCCGCCACCGCGATTCTCACGGGGCTTAGCTTTGTTGACCTTAAGGTCGCGACCCATCCACTCAGCGCCGTCAAGCGCTTCAATGGCAGCCGCTTCTTCAGCTTCTTCGCTCATTTCTACAAAGCCGAAGCCGCGCATACGGCCTGTTTCGCGATCGCTAGGTAGCTGAACGCGCTTTACAGAACCATATTCCGCAAACACTGTGCTGAGATCAGCCTCAGTGACGTCATAGGAAAGATTGCCTACATAGATTGACATGGATTATCTCCAAAAATTAAAAACGTGTGCAGAGTGAAATTTCGGAGAGAATTCTGTCAATGGAAAAACGTGAAAACCCGTTAATACTAGAAACAAATGCTGCTAACCGATATTTATGCTCCGCCGACATCTTAGCACGTAAAAAAGAGAGTGGGGGTTATTGAAGATTGTTGTAAGCGGGCGATCGCCATAACGGCGATTGAGTCGGGAGAAAACCTTGAGCAAAGCGGCCTCCAACAATAGCTAAATCATCGTAAAAATTGATGAAGAATGATTGATCAGGGTCTATGACTAGATAGGTTTCAATGCAGCGAAGAGCGGTGTAGCGAAGAGAAGTGTGAGCCGATCGCGTCTTGCCACCGCTTGCTGGCGTTGTCTTGTTTACGAGGCATTATGAAGTCATGGATTCTAGTCTGGTTTTGTCAAATCTACTCAATCCTCCTGTGCTGTTCTTCTTCATGGGAATGATTGCAGTATTTCTCAGGTCAGATTTAGAAATTTCTCAGCCACTGCCCAAACTATTTTCTCTCTATCTTTTGTTTGCGATTGGGTTTAAGGGAGGGCACGAGATTCATGAGAGGGAAACGCGCTGTTATTTGCGGTGCTAACCGCGAGCGCATCTTATAGCCGTGCTAGCGGCGATGCGGTTGACTATACCTGAGGCAAACCCCAGTCTTTGTATCCAGTCGTTATATATCAACGGCTCTAGCCCTAACCTTTCCCTTTAACATCATCCTGGGCATTCCCCTGTATCTCGCCCTAATTAACCGTATTTGGACTTAGGCCAATGATGTCTTTCACGAGACAATTTTTCTTGACTCATATCGTTCACGGCCTCCACTTTCGCAATCTTCGCGGTGATTTCTTTGGCGGGCTGACGGCAGCCATTGTGGCGCTGCCGCTTGCCTTAGCTTTTGGAGTGTCTTCAGGAGCCGGGGCGATCGCCGGACTCTACGGGGCGATCGCCGTCGGCTTCTTTGCGGCGCTCTTTGGCGGCACGCCTTCGCAAATCTCAGGCCCCACAGGCCCGATGACAGTTGTGATCGGAACAGTGTTTGTCGCGATGGCCGCTGTAGATGCTGAAAACAGTATGGCGATCGCCTTCACAGTGGTGATGCTGGGCGGGTTGTTTCAAATTTTGTTTGGGGTGTTGCGGCTGGGCAAATATATTACCCTGATGCCCTATACCGTGATTTCGGGCTTTATGTCAGGGATCGGTGTCATTATCATTTTGATTGAGTTGGGGCCATTTCTAGGGCATCCCAACTCTGCCGGAGTGGTCGATTCTCTCAGCAATCTGCCGCGCTTCATCCAAACGGCTAATCTGGCGGCGGTCGGGTTGGGGCTGCTGACGCTGGCGATCGTCTTTGGCCTACCTCGACGCCTCAACCGCATTCTCCCCGCTCCCCTGGTGGCTCTGGTCGTTGGCACGGTCTTGTCGGTCATCGTCTTGCCAGAAGAGGTGATTCCTCGCATTGGCGATATTCCATCGGGGTTACCCTCGCTGCATTGGCCTGTTCTTCCCTTGGGGCAGCTCAAGACTGTTTTGGGTTATGGCCTGATGTTAGGGGTGTTGGGTGCTATCGACTCGCTGCTCACCTCTCTAGTGGCTGACAACATTACCCAAACCCAGCACCACTCTGACCGCGAGCTGATTGGTCAGGGCATCGGCAACCTCATCTCAGGGTTGTTGGGCGGTCTGCCAGGGGCGGGAGCCACCATGCGAACCGTGATCAATGTCAAAGCAGGCGGACGCACGCCTCTGTCGGGCATGGTTCATGCCCTGGTGCTGCTCTGCGTTGTCTTGGGTGCAGGTCGATTGACAGAGCCCATTCCCCACGCGGTTTTAGCGGGCATTCTGATTAAAGTCGGCATCGATATTATTGACTGGAGCTTCATGAAACGCGCCCACCACGTTTCGCTAACCGCAGCCGGACTGATGTATGGCGTTTTGCTGTTGACGGTATTTGTAGACCTGATTACCGCAGTGGCGGTCGGCGGTTTTGTCGCTAACTTGCTGACCGTCAAAAAATTAACTGAGCATCAGATTGAAAGCATCAAGACTATCTCCGACGATGCGGATGGACGCCTTCTAAACGATGAAGAAAGATATTTGCTGAAGCAAACTCGGGGCAAAGTGTTGATGTTTCATCTCAGCGGCCCTATGAGCTTTGGAGCAGCGAAGGCAATCTCTCAGCAAATGTCGATTGTGGGTAGCTATGAAGTCTTGATTTTGGAGCTGACGGATGTTCCGAGGCTGGGTGTCACGACTTCTTTGGCAATCGAAAATATGATTAAAGAAGCGAAGGGCAAGCATCGAGCTGTGTTTATTGTGGGGGCTCACGGCCAAGTCAAAGATCGGCTGCATCGGCTGCGCTTGCTAGAACAACTGCCCGCTGAGTGGTGGCTACCGACTCGCGCTGAAGCGTTGCGGCAGGCTTTAGATATTGTGGCTGCTCAGCATCCTGCGATTTACGAAGCGCTGAAACGATAAGAATCGATCGGATGAAATTGACGTTCACTCATTTGTGCTCCTGAACAGGTCGAGTCGATTGTTGCAGCGGTGCAGCCCGTGCTGAAGCACTATGGCGGCATCTGCGATGTGTCAGATGCGGTGGAGATGCATCTGGAGTAATCTGACATCTGGGTCATATACGCTTGATTGAGCCAGCAAGCATGATTATTCTGCTGTTGCAGGGTCATAGACTTCAAAGGCAAGAGATAGAGCCGTGAGCTGCCTGCCGCTGACTCCGCGAACATTGGCCGGAGGCTCTACCGTTTCTAGGGCAATGCCCCGTGTTCCGGTGTCTAGATCATCCAGTAAATTTTCAGCGACTTCGACAAACTCTTCGCCCCGTGGAGTCGAGAGGGGTAAACCGCGCGTGCTAGTGCCCTGGGCTTGCTCTTGCCCTTGGGCGATCGCACTCAGAGCTGTCAAGGTGCGCCGTAAAGGAACGGCGCTGGCAATCACCAAAACCTCCGTCACGCCCAGGGGAGGGCTGATGCGGAGACGAAAGCGATCGCCCCGGTCGGGATCAGGAATCCGAATTGTCTGCCCAGATTCTACAAAGGCTGCAAGATCGGGGGCAGTCCAATCGGTGGGGTAGAGCACCGTCATGTCACCGCTAGAGTCAATCACCAACACCGCCACATATAGCCCTCGAACTTCGCCAAGCTGACGGGTGTCGTTATTCGTCACTTGAATTTCGATCAGAGAGCCGAGGGGAAGGCGGCTGGCATCGGCGGGAATGTCGGTTAATAGGGCAGATGATACTTCCGAGCCATCTTGCTCCAATCCTCGACTGCCGCCGCGCACTGAGATTTGCGTTGCCGCTGCCGACGCAGTGGTGCCGACCACGTTGACCGAGGCTTCGACCCGTAAGTCAGAAGAGCCGGGATTGACAATGCTGCGGATGATGCGGGTAGAGAGCAGAGTGCGAAAGCGAGACTGGAGCCGATCGACAGCCGCAACCGCAGACTCTGCCGAGGCTCCCCAGGAGTTGGGAACAATACTCAGATCAGGGTAGAGCAGCACAATGCTGTCGTTGGGCGGCAGTTCGCTAAGAGAGCCTGCGACAAAGGGAGATTGACCCGCTCGAAACCGCCCCAGAAAGTAATCAACATCGTCACTCTCTGGTGGCTGAGCCTGAAGCCGATTGAGGGGGGCGATCGCCTGCCGCACTCCCTCCTGCTCATCCAAGATCGATTCATCGACACCAATCTTCAGGCTCAGATCGTCAGGCACAGTGCGAATTTGCTCTTGCAAAAACAGCACATCATCCGCTGATTCTCGTGAGATATTGCCCCGTGAGATATTGTCCTGTGAGGCCCTGAGCAGCCTTCCTTCCGCATTCAACCCCTCAGGATTAGCAACGAGCTGAACCGTTCCCACAGCGCTTCCATCGCCATTGACCGCTGAAAACACCGCCCCTTCCTGAAACGCCCGCAGCCCATCGGGATGGATGCCGCCTAGCCAAAGCTGAATTCGATCGCCTGCTGAGCTAAGGGCGATCGCCTCAGCCGGGGGCGACTCCATTTCTGTGAAATAGAGGGGAGCATTTTCGAGGTTTGCTGGGAGATTGGTCTCAAATTCAGGATTTTGTACATTGTTGCGGTTTGTGCCTAAACTGCGCGTGGCTCGATCGATATCGACAAAGGTACGAGTTAAGGCGCGATCGCCCGTTTGCTGCCACAGATATTGAGTCAGCAGGTAGGTAAACGCCCCAGCATAAAACCCATTGAAATAGGCATCCGCTGCTAGCTGGTTTTCTGCTGCCGAAGCAATCACAACCCCTTTCGCCACACCTGCTTTGCGCAGCTCATACACCTCTTCATCTGACCAGCCCAAATCGGCCTGAATCTGCTGCTGCAACTCTCGCTCAGCCTCACTAGAATAAAGCCTGGAGTCAGACGAACCCGCCCCATCTCGCGATCGAAACGTCACGGCACCACGCTTGCCACCCCCCGAATGACAGCTATCGAGCACGGCGGTCACCTGCTCGGTCTGAAGCTGACTCATCAGCAAAAATAAAGTCTTGCCCATGATGTCGTTGACGTTGCCGCCTGCGGTTTGATAGCCATCGGGCAACGGACTGTCGATAGGCACAAAGGTGCTATTTAGAGGGGTTTCGTCACGATAGGGAGCCGAATCAACCACCTGCGACCCATGCCCAGAATAGTGAAACACCACCACATCTCCCGCCCGAGCCTGAGCAATCAAATGCTCTTGAAAGGCGGTGATGATGCCATCGCGGGTGGCCGCTTCATCTGTCACGGTGACAATATCGTTGGGATTGAAGCCAAATCGATGAACCAGCACCTGTCGCTGCATCTGCACATCAGTCACGCACCCCCGCAATGCCCCCCACCCGATCTGACTCGGAGCGTAGTTGTTGATGCCCACCAGTAAGGCCAGCTTGCGAGGCGTGCCCTGAGCCAAGACACGGGCATAGCGATCGCCCTGTCGCATTACATTGGCTTGGCTCAGACCCACGCTAGTGGCGATCGCCCCCGCAAATTGAAGAAACTGACGACGTTTGAGGTTAGGCATGGTAAAGATGCGTCTTGGCAGATGTATATTCTACAAGCCGTTGCCGATCAGAATGAATGGTGCCCAGTCGTAGGGATGAGCCAGGTCATCGCTTTGGGAGAGCGATCGCTCTAATGTTGAATCAACTGTTGAATCAACCATCGTCACTCGGACACCCCGTTGTCCCATTAAAACGCTTTCATCACGGGTGATCAGAGCCATTTGTGCTCGTTGTAAGGCTTCTGCCTCGCGATAACCGTTTTGCATGGCTGCGTAGAAGGCGTGCATGAGAGCCTGAGTGCCGCCATCGCTGACCTGCCAAAGAGAGGCGATCGCATCTCTTTGGCTATACTAAAAGCCATACGTTGTAGTTCGCATCCTGTTTCCATTGGTGAGTACACCTCGATGACAACATTGACCTTTCCCCTCACCGTTGATTTAAACCAGGTTCATTTTACCGATGAGCAGTTTTATCAACTTTGCATCCACAATCCAGACCTCACCATTGAACGAACTGCCGCAGGAGCCTTGATTTTCATGCCTCCCGTCGGTGGAGAGAGTGGCAACCGTGAGCTAGAGTTTGGGATTGATTTGGGAATCTGGAACCGTCAGACCCAGCGAGGAAAAGTTTTCAGTTCTTCAACGATTTTTAGACTGCCGAATGGGGGGAGCCGATCGCCCGATGCTGCTTGGGTCGAGCTGTCACGCTGGCAGAGCCTCACGCCAGAGCAGCGCCAAAAATTTCCACCGATCGCCCCCGACTTTGTCATGGAACTGCGCTCTCAGACCGATAGCCTGTCTCTGCTTCAAGACAAGATGCAGGAATATCTCGATAGCAGCGTGCGGCTGGGCTGGTTGTTTAATCCTCAAGACCAGCAGGTAGAAATCTATCGATTGGGGCAGGAGAAGGAGGTTTGTCCCTTACCGACTCAGCTCAGCGGTGAAGATGTGCTGCCTGGGTTTACCTTATCTGTCGAACTTTTTTAACAAGATACTGGGTTTGCAGGGTGTGTCAGGGTTTTGCAGGGATGACTTCGCTGCCCTGCCCTGTAAAAGAGCGCTAATATCCACGGCTAACGCGATACAATCGCAAATTCCCGATACGGACGTACATCTGCACGTCCGTATCGGGAATTTTGGGTGTTTGAGACTAATCTGAGACGGGTCGAAAGGCGAGTATCGACTGGTCGTATCGCCTTTCCTGTTCGCCTATCCTGTCTGCTACGCTTTCACAGGAGATTGACCACTGCGCTCAGCAAAATGGGGGAACGCCTCACGAATAGCAGGATGAACCAGCTCGCCATTGGATACGTTTAAGCCCTGACTTAGAGCCGAGTCGGTCATTAGCGCATCAATTCCCTTGTTGGCTAGCTTTTGAACGTAGGGTAAGGTTGCATTGTTGAGAGCTTGGGTTGCCGTCCAGGGGGTTGCTCCGGGCATATTAGGAACCCCAAAGTGAACGACACCATACTCTTCATAGGTGGGCTGACTGTGGGAGGTCGGGCGCAAGGTTTCGATGCAGCCACCCTGATCGACTGCCACGTCAATAATGACAGAGCCTGTCTTCATCTTGGCGACTAAGTCACCCTTGACCAAGGTGGGAGCCTTGCGCCCAGGCACCAGTACCGCACCAATCAGCAAATCAGCCTGGGGAACACTGGCTTCAATTTGAGCCGCTGTGCTGTAGAGGAGGCTGACCCGAGAGCCAAACAGTGTTTCCAAATAAGATAGGCGCTCGACATTGATATCAATGATCTCAACCTGGGCTCCCATGCCGACCGCAATTCTGGCGGCTTCTGTGCCGACGATGCCGCCACCCAAGATGACGACTCGTCCTGCTGCTACGCCAGGAATACCCCCCAGCAGCACCCCCCGTCCGCCTTGCTGGCGCTCTAGATAGCGGGCTCCAAACTGAACCGAGAGGCGACCTGCAATGATGCTCATGGGGGTGAGGAGAGGCAGGCGACCATCCGCTGTGGTGACGGTTTCATAGGCGATCGCCTGAATACCGCTGTTCACAAGAGCTTCGGTCAGATTTGGCTCCGCTGCCAGATGGAGGTAGGTGAATAGGATCTGATTTTTGCGGAAATATCCATATTCTGAGGGCTGAGGCTCCTTGACTTTGACCACCATGGGCTGGCTCCATGCCTCAGCGGCAGCGGCGACCAGAGTGGCTCCAGCGGCACCATACTCCTCGTCGGTAAAGCCTGAACCGAGGCCAGCGCCTTGCTCTACAAGCACCGTATGGCCTTGTTGGCAGAGGGATTGCACACTGGCGGGAGTTAGACCCACGCGAAATTCTTGGTCTTTGATTTCTTTGGGTAGTCCAATTTTCATAGTCAGTGCTTTCTCCTGATGACTGAGGGTGAGCGGTTCAAACGTGAAATTTTGAAATGCTGGGAGGGCGAATGGGGGCTTGAGACAGACGCAGGGCAGCAACGAGATTGATTATGTCCTGCTGCCTGTGTCCTATTGTTGGCAGGTTCTCGCTGCGGTGCTGTATTTAAATGTGCTGTATTTAACTGTGCCGTATTTATTGAGCTGTATTTGCTGTATTTGTTGTATCTACTGTATTGAGAAGAGCTATTCGGTGCAAATGATGGTGATAATGTCTTCTCATGAATACTATTGATGGGTCACGCGTAAAGTTGTTTCAGTTGCGAGCGTTTGTGGCTGTAGTAGACTGCGGCAGCTTTGGGAAAGCAGGACTGGAGCTAGACCTAACCCAGTCGGCCATTAGCCATGCGATCGCCAGTTTAGAGGATGAGTTGGGCGTGGTGCTGTTTTCGCGAGGCCCGAGGGGTGCCGTGTTGACCCCCGTTGGTTCAGAGATTGTTGCTCCAGCGCGGCAGATGCTGCACTCCCTCGCAGACCTGATCGGCATGACTGAACGATCCCGAGGGTTGACCACAGGTCAGGTCAGAGTCGCCGCGATTCGCAGTCTCGCCACTCACTGGCTACCTCAGGCGATCGCCACCTTCAAGCAGCAGTATCCTCAGATTAGCGTCACGATCACTCGCTGTGTCAATCATGGTGAAGTACAGGCGACGCTCAAAGACGGACGAGCTGACCTGGGCCTGATGGATTTGTATCGGCATCAGGGCTTAGAGGTGCATGAGCTGTTTTCTGATTCTTATATCGCCTGTTTGCCGCCCCATGCCAAGGTAGACCCGACGCCAACTTGGGAAGACTTTCGACCCTACCCGTTAATTTTGCCGATGCCCCACGACAACAGTTACACCCTGCTGCGGCAATATCTGGCGCAGCAGCCCGTTGAGCTGGCGATCGCCTATGAGCTAAATGAAGACTCGGCCATCGTCAGCATGGTTGCTGAGGGGTTGGGCATGACCATTTTGCCCTATTTAGCGGCCATTCCTATTCCGCCAGAGGTGCAGGTGCGATCGCTGCCCCAGCCGCTCAACCGACGGTTAGGAGCAGTGCGTTTAGACGATGCCCTCCAAAGCCCTGCGGTGTATGCGTTTCTCGAAACAATTCAGGATCTGCGGCCCAATCTTCTTTTACCAATTAACCAGTAAGTCGTCAGCATGCCTTTGCCTTTAACCGGAATCGTGCCTCGTTTCTCAAAGCGATAGTCTTCTTTGAGCTTGGCATAGACTTCTTCCGTCACCTGAATTTTGCCCGCCTCACCCAAAGCCTCCATGCGGCTAGCCACATTCACCGTGTCGCCCCAGAGATCGTAAATAAAGCGGCGTTTGCCAATCACGCCAGCCACCACGGCTCCGGTATGGATGCCAATGCGCAGGGTCAGCGGGCGATCGCCATAGATTTTCACGGTTTGGATGGCTCGCAACATGTCAAGGGCGGCGGCAGCGGTGGCTTCGACATGTTGGCTCATGGGCACCGGAACTCCGCCCGCCAGCATGTAGGCGTCTCCAATGGTTTTGATCTTTTCGAGATGATGCTGATCGGCAATCTGGTCAAAGACTGAAAACACCGCGTTGAGCATTTCCACCGTTTTTTCAGGGGGAATGACAGCCGACAGCCCCGTAAAGTCTACTAAATCAGCAAACAGCACCGTCGCGTCATCAAAGTGATCGGCAATGATCGACTGCTTCTTTTTGAGGCGTTCAGCAACAGCCTGGGGCAAAATGTTGAGCAGCAACCGATCTGATAGGATCTTTTGCTGACGCAACTCTTCTTCGGTTTGTCGGCGCTCAGACACATCCCAAGCACACCCTTCATAGTGGGAAAGGTCGCCATCGCTGTTATAAACAGGGCGTAGACTTTCAGAAACCCACATTCTGCTGCCATCTTTGCGGTAAACCTGAGATTCAAAGCCTGAGAGTGCTCCGATGGCTCGAAGATAGGCCAAAATTTCGTCGTGACGACGGGGCGAGACATAGAGTTGGCGATCGATATCAGTGATCGACTCAACCAGGTCTTCTGGTGAGTCGTAGCCGTAGAGCTGGGCCAGCGCCGGGTTAGAGCTGAGAAAATGCCCCTTAATACTGACTTGAAACAGCCCTTCGGCAGCATTTTCATAGATGCTGCGATACTTAGCTTCAGCAGATTGGAGTTGTGCGGTGCGCTGCTCGACGCGTTGTTCTAGCTCTTGGGAGTAGGCTTTGAGCAAAGCTTGCGACTGATGAAGATCAGTTTCTGCTTGTTTGCGATCGCTAATGTCGTATAGCGTGGTCAAAAACGTATCGACGTTCGCTAGGTTGAGCGGGTGGAGAGAGGTAGACACCCAAAACTTTTCTCCATGCTGGTTTTTGACCTGCATTTCATAGTTTTCAACCCAGCCCTTTTGATTAATTTGGGCGATCAACGCGTGTTCGTCTGATGGGTTGACGAAAAATTCTTGGAGCGATCGCCCAATCAAGTCTTGGTCAGGCACTCCCAGGCGCTGACTTGAAATAGAGTTGGCATAGGTGATCTGGCCATCTCGCTGTTGAGTGAGCATCATCAAGATAGGCGTCGATTCGGCGATCGCCCGAAATAGCTCCTCGTTTTGCCGCACGATACTAACGGCTTCGGTGTAGAGCTGGTATTCGACGGTGTCGCCATGCTCGGCAATCGTATGGAGAATGATCTCAAGGTCAGTTTTATCGCGGCAGACTTGCTCAAAGATTGCTTGTAGGGTGGCTTGAGCAAGTTTTCGCTCAGCAATTTCGGCCTCCAACGCTTGATTGGTTTCGTGGAGTTGAGTCTCAATCAAATCGCCATGCTCAGCCGTATTTCCAAGGGCAATGGTCAGGTCGTGATTTTCCTGCTGCAGTTGAGCTACAGTTTGTCGGAGCTGTTCAATTTCTGCGATTAGGCCGCTCTCGCGTTGCGGCCGTTGTGAAAGCTCTGACATGCTGAAAAACTACCTGAAAATCGTGATTAGGGCTCCAGATGAGATCTGAACGCTAAAGGTCAGCAATAGAAATTTCCGTGATTCAAAATAATCGGCTCGAAATTAGTAAGACAACGAAATTAGCACAGTCTAAATGGGTGCTTAAAACAGCCTGATTCTACTCTCCTGCCGATTCGAGTAGCAACTCTTTGCGACTCTACGCAGCAATTCTCATTATGGTTGCACCCCAACACCCGCAAATAAATTGCGGGTCGGAAGCGTAGCCAAATAGCCACCTCGACAAACTGAGAATTGCTGGACTCTACAGCCTGACATCGTGCTCTGTTCCTCCTAGAATCGCTCTTTTCCAGAATCTTATGATTAGAATCACACAGGATGACTGCAATTGCCGTCTCTAATCGATAGAGAGCGCCCAAACGCTTCCCAGTATTGCACTATCACCTATCGCGAAAACCATAAGAGTTTTTACAGTATTTTTCTAGAGCCCTAGAGAAATTCAGGATAAAACAAGATTAAGTTTTCTCACTTTTGAGTTGAGGTCAGTAAACCCACGAATCTATGACATATCTCTTACAGAACTTACCAGGACTTACGCACAACTCACCTCAGCCTGAATAAACTCGTTGAAAGGGTGGGCTCGACGCGCCCACCCTTTTAACAAACTGCGTAAGTGCTGTCTTCTTGGGTTTCGACCACAGTGCCCACACAGCCTACGGCTTCACGACATAGGCTCTAGGAGCAGAAAACTGGCTGCCGTTGAGAGAGAGACCTTGATTGAGAGCTTGGGTCACTGCTTCGACTTCAGAGCTGAGGCTGGCCAGAGGCAGCAAGACATTCATGCAGGTATTAGATTGCATCCACTGGCTCGCAAGTTGGTATGCAATCTGGTAGAAAGGCTGTTTGGCTAACACCACGGACGTTTCTTGATGCGTATCAGGGTTTACCCAAACAAAATGAGGAGAAAAGGAAACCGCTGTCCGCTGTAAAAAGACACGTCCAAAGGCTAAAGGAATAAACGTCACCAACTCTGTCGCATGAACGGAACTGATGCCAATGTGCTGAAGGGATTCAATCAGCTCCGCTTCTACGATGCACTGATGGCTACTGAGCCTAGAAATCGCCTGGTGAACAAAGGCAGTGGCGATGTCGGAGGTAAGCGTCGGTTGAGTATGGTATTGCATCAGGCAGATGACCCAGTTGCGGGCGGTTTGAATGTCGTCAGAGAAATCTAAAGCAAGAGCGCGGTCATAGCTGGCGATCGCCTCTTCATAGCAATGAATCTGGCTGAGCAGGTTTCCCCGCGCGTGCCACGCCTCGCTCAGAGTTGGATCATCGGCAAGGGCGAGATCGTAATGAGCGAGGGCAGCTTCAATCCATTGCTGGTGGTGGTGATCGTTCACGATAGGTCTAACCCAAGTGATTCACCGAACTGTTGATAAACTGAACTGTTGATAAACTCGACTACAGAGGCGATCGCCAAAATTTCGGATGGGTCGCTTAAATTAATGGAATGCTACTTCACCACCCGCAGTCGAAATTCGGGCGTATCACGAATCGACTCAAACATTGCGTCGGTCGTTGCTTTTTCTCGATAGTTTTCATTGAGGCTGATGGCGACACTCAGGGCATGGGTTGCAGACGCCGAGTTGCCCTGAAGGGTTAGACAAATGCCTTTGGCATACCATAGGTCTGGGTCTTCGCTGTGATGAGCCAGGGCGGTTTCGCAGGTTTGTAGGGCTGGCTCAATTTGCTGCAGATTCCAAAGAGCTTCAATCTTGCCGAGACAGGCTTTGATGTTATCGGGTTTGATGGCGATCGCCTGATCAAAGGCAGCTAGCGCCTCTTCGTATTGCTGGAGTTCTAACAGCAGATTGCCTTGGTTGAGGCTAATGCGAATATCTTCAGGTTTAAGATCATGGGCACAGCGGTAAGCGCTGAGCGCCTCATCTAATCGCTGTAGCTTTCGCAATACGGCTCCTTGCCCAACCCAGGCTTCGGCAGAGTCGGGCTTTTGAGCGAGGGCAGTTTGATAGGCTATCAGTGCATCATCATAGTCTTGCAGCATCACCAGAGACGACGCTTTGCCAAACCAGGCTTCGTACAGATCGGCGTCGAGCTGAAGGGCTTTGTCGTAGGCGGCGATCGCATCGTCATAGCGGCTCTCAAACACTAGAGCATTGCCCTGCTTAATATAGTCGCTGGCCGTGAATGTGAGCTGAGGAATGTTGGATTTGAGGATATCGAGTAAGGCGGTCAGCTTACCAATGCGGGGTTGCAGATCGGGGGGCAGCGTTTCTTGAATAGAGAGCGGCAACAGCGACGAAATTTCTTGAATGGTGCGATTTTTAACGGTTTCTGCGTCAGACACCATATTCTCTAACTGAAAGGCCGTCTGAGATTTGAGAATATCTAGCTCTTCATTGGCGATCGTGATTTGCGCTTTCAGCTCGCTGAGCACCGTCTCTGCTTCGTGAACAATTTGAATGAGCTGCGCTAGGGCTTCTCCTTTATTTTTCTCAATTTCTTGAATAACAGTGCTTTTCTGGGCTTTGATCTCCCCGTAGACTTCTTGCTCAAGCTGAGTTCGCACTTCGCTAACCAACTGGCTGATCACACTCCGCCTCAACAGCCAGACAAACAGCGCCACCACAATCGGAATTGCCGTCAGAATGGCAAGCAGCATATTGAGAATGGTGGTCGTTCGCTCAAAGGCGCGATCGACCTCTAGCTCGATTCGGTCTTGCACTTCAGGGCTGCGGTTCAGCTTATCTTGCACAATCCGCTGAATCTGGCTCTCCAGACGAAGCTGGGCTAACTCGCGCTGTTCGGTTAAGGTCAAGCGCGAGTCTGGGGCTGACTCCGATCGGCCCGACAGCAATGACTCGGTCGTGGGAGCGACGGGCGTTGTCATAGGGCGCGGACTCAGCTCAACGAGGGGAGGCGGTGAGATTTCAGCCAGGGTTGGCGAAAAAGGCGTGGCCGCAGCCCACCCACCCGCCATGGTGAGACTGAAGACAAGCCCCATGCCGAGGCTAAGCAACCCTGCGCAGCTTGACCGTATTGCGCTCATTTTTTTTGGCGATCGCTTCAGCGCAATACTTCTGGCCTGTTTCACAATGATTTGTATCACGTTGATCTCCTCGATTGCATCACGTCTACCCCTGGTTTCACAAGTCGCTAACCCAGCCATGGTGTGAGACAAATCATCACTTGCTTTCCTGATCATCAACATCGTAAGAGATCCCGATTTCGGGCTTTTACGATGTTTTTTTACGTCATGTATGAGGCAAGTTTCTGATTGACGCTCCGATTAGAAGGTTACTTATGAGCACAGATTTTGGATAAAATTAACTTTAATAAATGATGAGAAAGCATCAAGCGTCACAATAAAGCGCCACAATGATGTTTCATGAACACGCGATGTTTCATGAACACCCAATGATATGCTCTAACTCATAGCAATAAATCTATGAAAAAATAATATTCAAAGGCATCACTCTATTCTTGATTTTCTACCACTAGCTTTAGTATGCAACTGACGAATCAGATTCATTTCAAAAACGTGCAGGGGGATCTCTTTGGAGGGCTTACCGCTGCAATTATCGCTTTACCAATGGCTCTTGCCTTCGGTGTCGCTTCAGGGGCTGGGGCGATCGCCGGACTTTGGGGCGCTGTCCTTGTTGGATTTTTTGCGGCTCTGTTTGGCGGCACACCGACTCTAATCTCAGAGCCAACAGGCCCGATGACGGTGGTGATGACCGCTGTGATCGCCAACCTCACAGCCTCAGATCCCGAAAACGGTTTGGCGATGGCGTTTACCGTCGTCATGATGGCCGGAGTCTTTCAAATCATTCTCGGTACACTGCGACTAGGCCGCTATGTCACCTTGATGCCCTACACGGTCATTTCTGGATTTATGTCCGGCATTGGCATCATCCTAATCATTCTCCAGACTGCACCATTTTTGGGTCAGTCAAGCCCAAAGGGAGGAGTATTAGGAACCCTAGGCGGCTTGCCTATGCTTCTTGCCAACATTAATCCAGGAGAAACCGGACTCGCTGTACTCACGGTCGCTATCTTGTGGTTTACGCCATCTAAGATCAAGCGATTTATTCCGCCTCAGCTGATCGCCTTGGTTGCGGGTACCGTCATTGCGCTGCTCATCTTCCCTGATATGGAAAGCATCCGTCGCATCGGTGCGATTCCGATGGGCTTGCCTCAGTTTCATATGCCTGTGTTTAGCCCGACCCAACTACGGATGATGTTTGTCAATGCCGCAGTGTTGGGGATGCTGGGCTGCATCGATGCGTTGCTCACCTCGATGGTGGCAGACAGCTTAACCCGCACCGAGCATGACTCTAACAAAGAATTAATCGGTCAAGGGTTAGGAAACTTGTTTTCGGGGATGTTTGGCGGCATTGCTGGCGCTGGAGCCACCATGGGAACGGTTGTCAACATTCAAACTGGAGGCCGCACAGCGCTTTCGGGGCTGACTCGTGCGCTGATTTTGTTTGTGGTGGTGATGGGCGCGGGCAGCCTCACGGCCACGATTCCGATGGCTGTGCTGGCGGGTATCGCCCTCAAAGTGGGTATCGATATTATTGACTGGAGCTTTTTAAAGCGCGCCCACCATATTTCGGTGAAGGGTGCGCTGATCATGTACGGCGTGATTGCCCTCACGGTTTTTGTTGACCTGATTGCAGCGGTTGGAATCGGCGTTTTTGTTGCCAATATTCTCACCATCGATCGGCTCAGCCAGCTTCGCTCTCAGGATGTCAAAGCGGTCACAGATGCTGATGATGAGATTGATCTCAACGACGAAGAAAAGCAACTGCTCGATGAAGCGAATGGTCGAGTGCTCTTGTTTCACCTGAGTGGCCCGATGATTTTTGGTGTTGCCAAGGCGATCAACCGCGAACACAATGCCATTCGTCACTGTGATGCGATTGTGCTAGACCTCAGCGATGTGCCTCACATGGGTGTGACCTCGTCTCTCGCCATTGAGAACGCCATTAAAGAAGCGGTTGATAAAGGACGAGAAGTCTTTCTCGTAGGTGCGACTGGACAAATCAGACGCCGCTTTGAAAAGATGGGCATCCTCGCTCGAATTGCGCCTCAAAACCAGCTCGTCGATCGGACGATGGCTCTGCGCCAAGCGGTGGCGATCGTCAAACACGAGCGATTAGCCAAGACTCTCGCTCCAGGTTCAGCCTCTGTCAGCGAAACCGTCGAACGATAGAAACGAGAAAGGGCATCGCAGGGCTGTGTTCTTTCCTGTTTCTTTTGGGCGTTGCACAGCTTTGGGCGTTGCGTAGCATAAATGATGCGGAAATGCTCAATTCATGGATTACCTGCTGTAGTGGGGGCATCGCGGTGCGATCGCCCAACGTCGGACTCACAGCAATTCTCATTATGGTTACGCCCCAACACCCCAACACCCGCGAATAAATTGCGTGCTACAAATGACCAAGTCCCTGCGGGACTGATAGCCGACGGATCTTAGCCCCAACGGGGCTTTCACTGATTAGCCCGCAATTTATTCGCGGGCGAGTCGGAAGCGTAGCCAGATAGCCAACTTTCCAAACTGAGAATTGCTGTCGGATTCAGGCGAGATCGGATTCAGGCGAGACTTGACATCGCGATATCGTCTCCAACCTATTCGTCCAAGCAATGGCGTTAAGGTAGCGTTGCAGTAGACTCGAAAGAGTATCACATAGGCAATTCCCAGAGCTATTCTATGATTTCTCCCGACTCAGATTCTCAGCGCTTGACGACTCGACGATTGCCAAAGCATCCTCTCTGGTTCCGACTGGCGCTCTATTTCGTGTTTGGTGTCAGCCTGATCAATTTTATTTGGGTCAATAGCTCATCCGGCATTCTCTAACATGGCGATCGCGTCAAGGTTTCGCTTCATGCAGATGGCGGAGGCTGGGCAAAGCTGGCTGAACTCCGTTGTGCCTTGGAGCGAAGTAGGGGCAGATTGCCGTTCGATCGGTTCAAAGCCTAGGGAGGCGAAAAATTGGGGGGCTGTTTCCGTTAGCAGGAAAAGAGTGGTGATGTTTTGTGCGATCGCTTGGTTGACCAAAAGATGGCAAAGCTGCTTGCCGTATCCCTTTCCCCGAAATGGTTCTGCGATGACAACCGATCGCAAGAGGCCATCGGGCGCATAGGCTTCGATGCCCCCGATTCCGACATCAACATTCTGATGTTGCATGATAAACAGGCCATCTAAAACGTCTGAAACATCTGAGTCGGGTAGACTATTTTGCCGCAGCCAAGACTGAATCAGCGGCAAGTCAGCCCGCTTAGCGTTTCGCAGTTTCACCGTTGATGTGTCTACCATAAATTCACCTCGATCTTTTTTGCTCAAGACTTAAAACAGCGGGGATCGGGCAATGAGGCTTTCTCTGGCTGGCGCGGAAACCAGAAGGCCGTGCGCTTGCACAGTTCGACCAGCATCAGCATGACGGGCACTTCGATCAGCACGCCGACCACCGTTGCCAGTGCCGCTCCGGAATTGAGGCCAAATAGCGTCACCGCCGTGGCGATCGCCACCTCAAAGTGATTGCTAGCTCCGATCAATGCGGCGGGAGCAGCATCTTCGTAGACCAGCTTCAGCTTCTGAGCCGCGACGTAGGTGATGAGAAAGATGAAGTTGGTCTGGATCAATAGGGGAATCGCAATCAGCAGAATGTGGAAAGGCTTTTGTACAATTAAGTCGCCTTTGAAGGCAAAGAGGAGAACCAGGGTAATCAGCAGGGCGGCGATCGCCACCGGACTCAGGTATTTGAGGAACACCTGATCAAACCAGGCTTTTCCCTTATGGCGCAGAATCCAGGTGCGGGAGATAGCTCCCGCAAGTAGAGGGAAGCCGACATATACCAGCACCGACAGCACAATCGTTTCCCACGGCACGATCAGATTATTGGCCGACAATAGCCACCCTCCCAGTGGCGCATAGAGAAACAGCATAGCCAGAGAGTTAATCGCCACCATAACCAGGGTGTGACCCTGATTGCTGAATGACAGATAGCCCCACATCAGCACCATAGCCGTACAGGGCGCAATGCCGAGGAGAATGGCTCCCGCAATGTAGGAATCGGCCAGGGACACCTCAACGCCTCGAATGATTTCTGTTCCAGACAATAGCGGGCGAAACAGCCAGCCTAGGAAAATCTGGGCAAAGGCCACCATCGTAAACGGTTTGATCAGCCAGTTGACGACCAGCGTCAGCACCACGGGTTTAGGCGTTTGAGCCGCCTGCTTGGCCTGAGAAAAGTCAATCTTCACCATGATCGGATACATCATGAAAAAGAGGCAGATGGCGATCGGCACCGACACCTGGTATACACTCATCGCATCTAAGGCTTCGGCAATATTCGGAAAAGTGCGCCCCAGAGCAATGCCGATAAAGATGCAAAGCATCACCCACACGGTTAAATATCGTTCAAAAAAGCTAAGGTTTCCGCCCGCTTGCACGGCCTTAGACGGCAGATCTGGATGTTTTGTGGCCATAGTGTATCCCCTTCTCCAGATGTTTAGGCAATTTCTTGTTCGAGTTTTGGATCTGGCAGCTTCAGCGTGATCAGCTCGGCCAGCAATACAAAAATGGCTGAGATCCACAAACAACCGACCAGCCCATAGAGCTGAAAGATCAGCCCGGACAAGACCGTTCCGGCTAAGCGCCCGCCCGAATTTGCCATGTAATAGAATCCTACATTGAGCGCTACCTGATCGTCTGCGGTATAGGCCAAGACGAGATAAGAATGCACCGCCGAGTTAAACGCAAATACAACGCCAAAGGCCATGAGGCCAATGATAATCGTTGCTCCAGGCGATCGCCCTGTTTGCAGAGCGATGGCGATCGCCACGGGGATGGCGATAAGAAACCCAGTCCAAAAGCGAATGGTGCTGGCCTGGGGCGGTTTTCCTGAACCAAACCGCTTCAGCAAGGTCGGTGCAAGAGACTGCACCACTCCGTATCCAATCACCCAAATGGCGAGAAATCCGCCCACTTGTTCAAATGTCCAGTTCAACTGGCTGTAGAGAAACACGGGCAGACCCACGACAAACCAGACATCTCGCGCCCCAAACAGGAAAAATCGCGCCGCAGAGAGAATATTAATTTCTCGACTCTTAGAAAAGAGCTGGCGAAACTTGACCTTTGACTTGATTTTGCCCATGCCCGACGGCAGCCACCGACTCGACAGCAAAATCAGGAACAGTCCAACAGCCATGACCAGCAGCGCATTGACATACCCAAACGCGGCCAGCAAAACACTGCCGATAAAAAAGCCAACCCCTTTCAAGGCATTCTTCGAGCCCGTGAGAATCGCCACCCATTTGAACAGCGACGACTGCGCCTCTTGGGGAATCACGAGACGAATGGCGCTTTTGGAACTCATCTTCGTCAAGTCTTTGGCAATGCCCGACAGAGCCTGCGCCAGCATGACATAGGGAATCGCTAGGGCGATCGCCCACGACTCATTCACCGCAGTCATCATCAAGAGCGCCCCAATTTGCAGGGCGATGCCGCCGTAGAGGGTCAGCTTGACACCAAGCTGAGAGCCGATCCAGCCGCCAAATAAGTTGGTGACAATGCCAAAAATTTCATAGAAGAGAAACAGCATCGCCACTTCAAAGGGCGAATAGCCGAGAGTATGAAAGTAGAGCAGCACCAGCATTCGCAGTGCCCCGTCGGTGAGGGTAAAGCCCCAATAGGCGGCTGTCACGAGGGCATAGTTGCGGATTCCGGCTTGATCAACTGTGGGAGAAGATTCCATAAATATACGGTTAGATGAAGGCTTAAACTCTGGATAGATGAATAAAAAACTACGCTAACGAAACAGCGACTTTCCTCGCTAATTCCGCCATGCGGTTGGCATAACCCCATTCGTTGTCATACCAGGCGAGAATTTTGACCTGAGTGCCATCGACCACCATCGTCGAAAGAGCGTCAATGATCGACGATCGAGGATCGTCCCTATAATCGACCGACACAAGAGGACGCTCTTCGTAGCCCAAGATGCCCTTCAGCTCTGATTCAGAGGCATTCTTCAGCAACTGATTCACCTCCTCGACTGTCGTGGGACGCGCCACTTCAAACACGCAATCTGTCAGCGACGCATTCAGCAGCGGCACCCGCACGGCCAGACCATTGAGCTTGCCGTTTAGCTCTGGATAAATGAGGCCGATGGCCGTTGCTGATCCGGTCGTGGTGGGAATCAGGGATAAACTCGTTGCCCTGGCTCGCCGCAGATCTTTATGGGGGGCATCGACAATGGTTTGAGTGTTGGTGTTGTCGTGGATGGTTGTGATCACCCCATGCTTGATGCCCAACCCTTCATGAATCACTTTCACCACCGGAGCCAGACAGTTCGTCGTGCAAGACGCGGCGGTTAATAGATGATGTTCTTTCGGATCGTAGAGGTGGTCATTGATGCCGTAAACAATATTCAGCGCCCCTTGCTTGACCGGAGCTGCCACAATCACCTTCTTCACCCCTCGCTTGAAATACGCATCCAGCAACTCCGGCGTGCGGAACTTGCCCGAACATTCCAACACGATATCCACACCCAGCTCATCCCACGGGACATCGCCCGGAGAATCGAATTCACTAAAGCTCAGGGGCGACTCGTCGATCAGAATGCGATCGCCACTCACCGCCTCTACGTCTGGCGACCAGCGACCATGCACCGAGTCAAACTTGAGCAAATGAGCCGCCGCCGCCGCCCCCCCTTTCACCTCATTGATATGGGTGAAATTGAGCGGAGTCCAGCCCCAGGCTGCTCGCAGCACCAAGCGTCCAATCCGTCCAAAACCATTAATTGCAACGTTTACCATAAAGCGTTCCTAAAAAGCGGCCTCTTCTTTCAGCAGTTCTTCGATCGTCAGACCCGTCCGCGACTGACCATCAAAGACGGTTCCAACCTTACGCTCTTGAAAGTGCTGATGGGCGATCGCATAAGCCTCCTCAGGCAAAGTCGTATATTCAACCACCTGATATTCTTTGGCAACTTCATCAGAGATGGGATAAACCGTGATCGAACCGTCGATAATGATGGCTTGGGAAGGTGTTCCAACGGCTGATGTCATATCAGAAGAAACTGTCGAACTGGAAGTCGAGCTGGAATTAGATGGAGCAGAACAGCCGACCGCTGCTAGAAGCAAACTGAGAGCGATCGCCCGATATGAGGTGAGTGTCCACATGGCCGTCACAGTCCTTAATGGGATGCAAAGGGTTTCTCCTCCTTATCAAATCAAAAAAAACTGATTCGTCAAGTTGCCTACAACACATTCGTTCTAAAGAAATTTAAATCGAGACGACGATTGTGACTGCGGGTGTGAAGCGATCGGGTAGGAGGGCATCCCAGTTTTGCAAGTTTGCCCTCATCCCCCAGCCCCTTCTCCCAAAATAGGAGAAGGGGAGTCGGAGTCAAAGTCCCTCGCCCGCTCTGGGAGAGGGATTTAGGGTGAGGGCTACAAGATTGGGGTACACCCTCGGTGAGTTGCATAGTCCTAGAAACCAAAAACTAAATGGGGTCTGGTTCGTCTTCCCCACAGGGCCGCGAGGGTCGCATGGGACTAAAGCGTCGAAAATCAGATAAATATTGTTCTAACAGAGCAAACTGAGGCAAGTTGAGGCTGTAGTAAACCCATTTCCCTTGCTGCCGCGATCGCACGAGTTTTGATTCTTTCAGCGTTTTGAGATGAAACGACAGCTTCGACTGGCGGACGTTGAGGCGATCGCACAAATCGCAGACACACAGTTCTTGTTCTCTCAACTGCTCAATAATCTGCACACGCAGAGCATCAGACAGGGCATGAAACCCGATCTCAACGGCACTCAATAGTTCTGAACTGACCTGAACAGAAGTCGGGGCGATCGCCTTACTCATCAACTTTTCTTAATTCAACGACTCTATTATACGAGTCTGCTCAAGAGCATGCAGAATTCGTTGATACGATAGGATTATCTATCCTGAGTCAAATCATGCTGGAAGCATCTCAGGTTTGCAACTATCCCAAAATCCCCTCATCCCCTAGCCCCTGCTTCGCGCGCCCTTCGGTCTACTCCCAGCAGTGGGAGAAGGGGAGCAAGAGATTCAAAGTCCCTCTCCCCTGCTGGGAGAGGGATTTAGGGTGAGGGTGAAAAAGTAACATGCACCTCATAGCCCACGGCTCTTTTAGATGAGAAATTGCGATAGAAGATCAGCCTAAAGATCAGCTATTTTTGACCCCCATAGGAAATGGACATAGCCTGTGGCCATGCCCTCTCTCCCCATATTTTGAATAGATTGAATCTCAACAAGAATGCAGCTTAGGTGATTTTTGAGAAAGATTTGACTTGGTGCAGTGAAAGCATATTCTTTGCCAGAAACCACCTTAACGATTGAGAACTACAGTGCAGACTGCCGCCTGTAGTTCTCAATCACCGCTGTGCCGATCTCAATGGTCAGGCTTCATGTTGAATTGAGATGTACGCATCAAAGGCAGCGACAATTCCTGATCGTAAGAACGGCTGAGCGCCTTTCTCCAGCTATAGCGTGGCTGCCACTCCAGGCACTCTTTGGCGCGCTGATTTGAAAAATTGAGTGGTTTAAAGCGTGCCTCTAAGCGGCTCGGAGTAAGCAGACCTGGAACTTTAAGTTTGCCTTGGGCAAGCGTATTATTGACTGTCGAAGCAAAGGAAGCAAGATTCCGCATCACTGACCAGTTGACCGGAACTACTAGCGAATAGGCATGGGTGAGTTCTTGCAGGGCTTGCGTATATTCTTGGCGTGAGGGAAGAATATCGTCCACGATATTCAAGGTTTGATCCCGTGCGGCTGGCGTCTCGGTCGCTTTAATGATCGCTTCAGCACAATTTTCTACATAAGACAGAGGCAAAATTTCCTGGTTGCCAATCCGTAGCCAGACTGGCCCCAAACCTAATCCATGACAAGCATTCCACAACATGTCACGGCCAAAGATCATACCAGGACGCAGAATCGCCACTTCATTGGGATGACGATCAGCAAACTCTCTGACGAGCTTTTCCTGAATGATCTTGGTTTGAGCATAGGCATCTCGTTGTGATGGAACATTGTCCATAGGCCACGTCTCATCTAATAGCGAACCATCTGAAGCGTGAGAGTAGTCGTAAACTGAAAAACTGCTAATCAACGTCAAGCGAAAGAGTTGTGCTTTCTCCATCGCCTGTAGCAAATTCTGAGTTGTGATGACTGTGCCACGATAGGCTTCATCCCAATCGCCACTCTTAGAGGCCACGAGGTGAATCACTCCATCAATTCCGGCAGGAAGAGTCTCTAGGGAAGTGGGGTCAGACAGATCGGCATCAAACAGTTCGACCGAGGGATGATTTGACCATGAGGGAAGCGTGCGATCGCGCCGAGATCGAAGCATTGCACACACTTGATGCCCATGACGAATGGCAGCTTCGACAACATGCCTGCCGACAAAACCTGAAGATCCGGTAACCAAGAGTTTCATAACTATTTTTCTCCAATCAATTAAAGCGGGCTTATTGCATTTAGAAACAGATCAAAAGGTTAGATGCTCTGACTAACTGACAAGATTCATGAGATGGCTGATATCGATAGCGGTGGGCAATCACTTTCAAGAAAGTCTGTTGAGCCAATCTTAGAAATCATTACTGATAATGATGAAGTATTTTGGGGGTCATATTCAAGTCCAGTTTGATAGTTTTTGGTATGCCTTTGGTATGACTTCAGTGATAGTTGCGCTGTTAAAGCAGGTAGAAGACTTCGAGTATTAAATCGCTCTCAATCAACCTAAAGAGTTAGATTTTATTTATAGACTTTTATCTATGATTTTCATTTATTTCATAGATTTACACCCTTATTTATAGGTTAGCACAGTGCATTCGAGAAATTGCAACTCAACTTGTGATTTTTTCTTGACTTTCAAAATTGAACTCAATAGTGCAAAAAACTTGGATGAACGCAACCCCTGAAAACATCTCAAAGGCATAGGTTCAAAGGCATTGAATCAGCAATTTCTACGTCTTAAAATTCTCTGTTGAGAAAATTATTTCGGGATAATATGCACCGATTCGGAGCTGATTTAGAGTCCTAAAAGTGAGTAAGTTCATGACCGAAGTGTATCTGGATAGATCAAGCTTCGAGTTCACTTCATTGCTGACTTTAAAGTGTGTTTTTGCTTTTGGAAGTTCTAAAGCGGATAGAAAGTTGGCAAGAATGCAAGCTCAAATGTGTAGTTCATCCATCATTTGGCTCTAGATGCAAATAGAAAAATCTCACACTTTGCCCTGTTTAAGTGGAGATGGCGATCGCCCTTTTCGTTTTTGTTCAACATCTGCGGTGGTTGTTGCGCTGTGGCTTGAGATTACGACTTGAGATTACGCCGTAAATTCACAAAACAACAGCTATCACCATAATCAAGCCGATCGCGATCGCTCACGACTCATCTTGCGGGTTATCCCGATATGGTAATAAAACTCGCATTACAGCATGTCGTGACTTGCAGAAGTGAGTTGCAGAATACTGATGATAGATAGCTTTGAACCCCTATGGCCTCACTGTAGCAGCTTCAGAAGACGTATGATTCAGTATTCTCCAGTATAACAAAAATGTAATTTTTGATACAGTTAGAGATAATCACTTAGGCGCAGGCTCGAAGCTCATAGATCAGTACAAGTAATACGAAAATTATTTAGACCATTCTGTCTAACGATTGCAAAATATGTCTCTAGGGGCAGTTTCGTAAGGGTGATAAACCCGATAGACTAAGGCCCATATCGCAATTGGAGAAAATCTTGTGCTAGACGAACAGGCCAAAAAGACAATTCTGCGGAAGATTCCTCACGGGCTTTACATCTGCGGCGTCACAAACGGCGATGAAGAAGTCAATGGATTTACTGCAAGTTGGGTGATGCAAGGCTCATTCGCTCCCCCATTAGTGGTGAACTGTGTCAATACCTCATCCATCTCTCACAGCATGATTAAAGTGAGCAATGTTTTTGCACTCAGCGTATTGGAGGCGGGGCAAAAAGAAATGGCTCAGAAGTTTTTCAAGCCGATGAGTCGGGTGGGGAATAAGTTTGAGGACATAGAGTTTTACCTCGGCGAAACGGGATGTCCGATCATCAAAGATTCGCTGGGCTACGTAGAGTGCCGCGTGGTAGGTGCGGTAGAGCATGGAGATCACACCGTATTTGTCGGTGAGGTCGTAGCAGCGGCTGTACACCGAGAAGGCGATCCGCTGCTGCTCGAAAGCACAGGCTGGAATTACGGAGGCTAAGCCTCAAAACTAAGGGTTGGGCAAGGGCACAAATCAGTGAGCCCTTGTCAGTCAAACTGCTCTAAATTTTATTGCTAAACAATATCTGTCCTCATTTATCCACATACGACCATAAAAGGGCGCGATCGCCAATTTTGAGTCTAGGGGCATCCTGTCGCATGACTGCTACATCTCAGAATTGTTAGATAGCTTATCGCAGTCTGTGACAGGGTTAGAAAAAAACTAAAACGATTAAAGTTGTTATCCAATTGATGTTGCTCGCCTTGGCGACGCCTATTTTGTGTAGCCATAGGCCGTTCATTTGCGGTGAACCCCACCAAATTGAGTGCATTTTTCCACCACATAAGGCACTGCTGACAAACTGCTTTTGCCTTACTAACTTACGTCTGATGTGAATAGACTTTTACCGAAAGGCGTTGCCTCAAGCCATGCAACGCCCTCAAATCAATTGAGGGCTATAGGTATATAGGTAAAAAGTCCGTTTTAACGGACTAAGAAATGTTTGCAGAGTCATTAGCCCACTTCTAGTGGGCTTCCCATCTTAGCCCGCAATTGATTCGCGGGCTGGCAGACGGGCAGTCAGAATCCTTTTGAGGGTACTTCAAACATTGAAAGCATCCAAAACGCTAATCCACATTAGGCGTAACTTTGCCTTGGCATCCACTTTCAAGCTAGTGCGATCGCCGTTCCATCGAGACCACGGTTACGTTTCAGGGGTTGCGACAGCCAATACCGCTGATCGAGGTCACACACATGTATGAGGTCAGAAATGACTGATTAGTGAGGTTTTATGTAACGACACCTACGATGATTGCCCATAGTCTTGGAGATGTGAGAGACAAGCGCTCAAGCCAATCAGAAGTAACGACTGATGCTTAGGCACATCTACATCTAAGTCGGGTAAGTTTGGCCGACACACACTGTCTTTAACCAGACACCATGTGTTTCTTCCGCAGCCCATCGGCCTAGAGAAAAAATGATTGCACCAGCACCCAACACCAAAGGAGATACAATGCAGGCATGAGACACAAGAAATCCTACCATTTAGCCTACCAAGAGAAGAGATCTGCGGGGTTGACGACGGCGATCGCCTAGTTCTTATCGCCCCAAAGTATCGACCCCGACTGACGGACAAAGTATTGTGCAATGGTAGTTGTAGACGCATCTTGGCTTCGTACAATAAGGCACGGTTTTAACTGCCAGCCTTCAACTTTTGTCAGTCAACTAAGTATCCGCTACACATAAATATCCGCTACACACCCTAATCCAAGAGCTGGCCTCTAGCTACGTGGTGAAAATAGGCTAGCCCAATAGAATCGAGAACTTTTTTTCCGCCGTTTCAATCTAACAGGACTTACGCAGTTTGTTGAAATGGTGGGTGCGGCGCGCCCACCATTTCAACCAATTTGTTCAGGCTTACACGATTTGTGCGTAAGTCCCGTCCAATATCGGTTGGCAGTTGTATCTCCTACAGAGCAACGGCATACCGCACCCATCGGATTACGCACGGCTATTCAGTGGCAAGGCACTAGCATCAGTGCCAGCGCAAAAACTAACGATTCACATCAACACATAAGGAGAAAGAGTCATGGTTGGAATTCCAGTAGGAAACGAGTTTCAGGTCAACACGACCACCGTCGATGATCAAGAACAGCCCAGTATTGCGGTTGATGCTCAAGGCAACTACGTTGTAGTTTGGG
>JBARXP010000226.1:0-5746 GCA_049647405.1 Elainellaceae cyanobacterium
AGCCGATCGACTCGCTGCGCCGCCCACTGATCCGCACGCAGTTCTCGCAGCACAATCAGGTCTTGCCATAAAGCATCTGTGGCGGGCAACCAGAGCATCATCCGCCGCAGCCAGCCCAGCCAGAAAAACCAAAAGCAGTCGCGATAATGGGCATGACCTTGTTCATGACAGACGATGGCCTGCACCTGATTGTGGGGCAGATGGGACAGAATTCCGGCACTGACGACCAAGTGCGATCGCCAAAAGCCAACCTGAGCCGCGAAAGGTATGGAAATATCGAGAAATCGCGCCCGAATTGCCTGGGCAGATGACGGGGCAGGCAGTAGCGTCACCGGAGGACAGTGGCTTAGGGACTGGTGCGATCGCCAAGTTTGCCAGCCTGCATAGAGCAATAGCCCCAGCCCATACAAACACCAGCCGCTTGCAATGACGCAACTGACCCAGCCGACGGAGTTGCCCATCATGCGCCCGTGGTGCCCCATGCAGAGAATGGCGATCGCCGTCATCCACAGTAGGAATGGAGGACAGAGAAATGCGGCTAGGGTCGGAGTCCAAGAGGGGCATTGAGGGTCGGAAAAACGAAGCCAGAGAAACCGCACCAGCCAGCCCAGACCGATGGCGATCGCGATCATTCCGAAGTGCATTCATCGGCCTCCCTAGCTTTTCGCACGGCCTGAATCCGCTGGGCGATCGCCTCTAATTGGTCTAGGCTTTCGGCATCCAAGCTATCTGCAAACGCGGCCACAACATCAGGATTGCCCACCGATAAAAACTGCTGAAGCTGCTGGTGAGCCTGGAGAATTTGAGCCTCTTGCTGCGACACGAGAGGCTGCCAGCAGACCACCCGTCGCTGCTTTTCACCTGCAACCCAGCCCTTTTTCTCTAGCCGCCGCAGCACCGTCATCACCGTGCCGTAGGCAATTTCTCGGTCGGGGTCGGTCAGCATTTTTTCGTGGATGTGGGTTGCTGTCACAACCTGTGGAGTCATAGAATTCATCTGCCACAGCAATGTTAGAACCTCAGATTCGAGTGAGCCGAGAGAGGTTGACCGAGGACGGTGGTCGGGAAGAGGAGCCATGTGACAATTTTTGCCCTAGTCTAGCCCAAAAGCAGTCAGGGAATTTCTTCCATCGACACCTGATCGACATCTGTAATAACGTGCAATGTTTGACCGAGTGTCTTTTGACACCGCCTAGAAAAGTACTCAGAATAAAAAATAATTCAGAGTTTGACAAAAAATAGCGAATGAGACGTTTTGCGTGGGATCGACTTGATCAAAAGAAAACAACGTGGGGATTGGCGATCGCCCTAGCTCTACTGGCGGCACCTGGAGTTGCCTGGGCTGATGCAGGGATGCCTCAAGAAGACGACGCATCTTCCATGACAGATTCACCAATGGAATCCCACGATGGTCTGCCCCATGGAGGGATGTCTCAAGACGGGGCAGGCCATCATCAGCCGATAGAAATCCCAGCGGGACAGCCCATTCCATCGGTGCAGCTATCAGTGTCGGAAGACCCGGTCAGCGGCTGGAATCTTCTTCTAGACGTGGAAAACTTTCAGTTTGCGCCAGAAAGGGTGAATCAGGGCAGTCAGCCGACCGAGGGGCACGCCCACCTTTACATCAACGGCGAGAAAATCATGCGTGTCTATGGGGCATGGCATCATCTGCCGTCCCTTGAGCCTGGAACAAATGAGGTGACCGTTGTGCTCAACGCCAATGGGCACGAAGTTCTCACCTACAACGGTGAGTCGATCTCCGACACGGTGATCGTCTCTGTTCCCTAGTCATTCATTTGCTGGCACATATTTGCTGGCACAAAAGAGGTGTTCCTACCTTCTATTTCCACAGCCAAAAAAAGAGAGGCTGCTGAGCAACCTCTCTTTAATCATGATTCACTACGATAATTCACGGTGATAATTCACGGTGATTTAGAACGCTTATCGCAAACGGGTGGCGCAATCATTACTGAACAACGATTTTGCCAGCCATGCCAGCCCCACGGTGGGGAGTACAGTAGTAGCTGTAGGTGCCAGTAGGCGCATCAGAAGGGATGGCCACATCTACAGACTCACCAGGAGCAAAAAGCAACCCGTTAGCAGACAAAGACTTAGCGAGATCAGCATCGCCAGGTGTTTTGTCAAATACAACGTTGTGAGGCCCAAGCTTGTTCATGACAAACTTCACGGTGTCGCCAGGGCTGACGGTGACTTCGCTAGGCACAAACTGGAGCATGCCGCTGTCAGCACCCATTTTGACTTCTACTGTCGATGCAAATGCGGGAGTCGCAGAAATTGCAAATGTGGCGATCGCCAACAACACAGTAGATAGAATCAAACCAATCTTTTGAGACAGTTTTGCTGTAAACATTAATTCCTCTCCAAATTCTTTCACTGCACACGAAAAACGTGTGATGTTATGAATTGCATAATCTACCAACACAGCATCGTAAACCATCCCCTAGGCTGGAGAGTCAATTCATCCAACCGCACATTGACCAAAATCCTTGCTCAATGCCGCCGATAACGATGCGGTCTAGACCATGCAACGGGTTTATCATATCAGTTTAGACACCTTAATATTTTAAGCCTGACTGACAGTCATCGTGATCACAGGCAATTTTTAGCCGAAAAATAGAGGCGAAGCCCTAAAAAAAGGGCAGCACATGGAACAGCTCGATTCATCAACAGATTGCATTATCATTGGCAGCGGCATCGGTGGCCTCTGCTGTGCTGGCCTGTTGGCTCGCTATGGGTTTGAGGTGGTCGTCTGCGAAAGCCACAGCATTCCAGGAGGCGCAGCCCACGCCTTTGAATACCAGGGCTATCGGTTTGACTCTGGGCCGTCGCTCCATTCCGGCTTATCCGACCGTCCTTCATCCAATCCTTTGAAGCAGGTTCTTGATGCTCTAGAGATCGATCTGCCCTGCCACACCTACGATACCTGGGGCTGTTGCCTGCCCGAAGGCCAGTTTGACACGACCGTTGGCGCTGATTCGTTTTGCAAAACGCTGGCTGAGTTGCGTGGTGCAGCAGCCGTCAACGAATGGCGGCAACTTCAACGAGTGATGGCACCTCTGAAGGAAGCGGCGATCGCCATTCCTCCCGCAGCCCTGCGGCTCGACTGGGGCGCGGTGCAAACGGCAGGTTCCTTTGCCCCATCGTTGCTCAAGCATCTACCGTCGATGATGCAGTTAACCGGGCCATTTAGCCGCATTATGGATGGCGTCGTGACCGATCCCTTCATTCGCAACTGGCTCGATTTGCTGTGCTTTTTGCTATCTGGGTTGCCCGCTAGCGGCACCAGCGCAGCAGAAATGGCGTTTATGTTTGCGGAGTGGTATCGCCCTGGAGTGAAACTTGACTATCCGGTAGGCGGCAGCGGAGCCTTAGTGGATGCTCTGGCCACAGGGGTGAAGAAATTTGGGGGGGAATTGCGGCTCAAATCTCACGTAGATGAAATTTTGGTCGAGGGTGATCGCGCAGTAGGGGTGCGATTACGGGGAGGCGAAACCCTGAGGGCACGCAAAGCCGTCATTTCCAACGCGTCTGTATGGGACACCTTAAAGTTAGTGCCCAAAGGAGTGCTGCCCCAAAAATTCGTTAGAGAGCGATCGCACACTCCTGAATGCAACAGCTTCATGCATCTGCATCTGGGCATCGATGCCGCTGGACTGCCGGACGATCTCGCCTGTCATCATATTGTGGTGAATGACTGGGATGCTGGAGTGACCGCTCCCCAAAATGTCGTGCTGATTTCCATCCCGTCGGTGCTTGATCCGTCCCTTGCCCCAGCCGGACACCACGCCATCCACGTCTACACCCCAGGCAATGAGCCTTACGACCTCTGGGCAGGACTCGATCGCAAGAGTGACGCCTATGCTCGCCTCAAGACCGAGCGCTCAGAGGTGATGTGGAAAGGGCTAGAACGAGTCATCCCCAACGTGCGCGATCGCCTGCACGTTTCTCTCGTGGGCACACCGCTGACCCATGAGCGGTTTCTCCGTCGCCATCGGGGCAGCTATGGCCCAGCCATTTCAGCCGGAGACGGCCTCTTTCCTGGCGCTAAAACGCCCCTACCCGGACTGTTGTGCTGCGGAGACTCGACTTTTCCTGGCATTGGCTTACCCGCCGTTGCCGCCAGCAGCATGATTGCAGCCAACACTCTCGCTCCTGTCGCTCAGCATCGGCAAATGCTGCGGGCGATCGGCTATTCGTAATCGATTACTGATGAGGATAAACCCTACACCTGCCGCATTACCCGACAAGGATTGCCCACTGCCACAACATTGGCAGGAATATCGGCGGTGACGACGCTGCCAGCCCCAATGGTTGTATTGTCTCCAATGGTGACCCCCGGACAGATAATCGCTCCGCCCCCAATCCACACGTCATCGCCAATCGTGACGGAAGCCGCCATCTCAGCTTTTGTCCGACGTAGGGCTGGATCGGTCGGGTGATAGGCCGTGTAGATCTGAACTCGTGGCCCTAGAAGGAGGCGATCGCCCAAGGTCACCCAGTTGCAATCTAAAATCACGCAGTCGTAGTTGATGTAGAGATCATCGCCCGCTCGAATATGGCAGCCATAGTCACACCGAAACGTGGGATGCACTTCTGAGTTGCTCCCCACGCGGTCAAACAGTTGCTGAATCAACGACTGCCGCTGCCTGATCTCCGAGGGGCGAGTCTGGTTGAAGGCGTAGAGAAGTTCCTCGGCGCACCGACGCATGGTGACGAGAGTCGGGTCGCTAGCGAAATAAGGCTGATTCGCCAGCATTTTTTCTAGAGCAGATAGCTCGGCAATGGTTTTGGACTGGGACTGGGAGAGTAACATCTCTGAATGAATCTCAAGACTTGATCGATCATATCGTCGGATGGCGAGCGATCTATTCGACAATTAAAAACCGGTTAGAAAGGCTATGACGCTCTCAATGCTAAATATATCCGGCTAGTCATTGACCACGCTGAAAAGTACACAGACGAGAAAATTTACACTAATTCTAGACGCTGCTTAAGGTGATTTTTGAGAAAGATTTTACCCGGCGCAGTGCAAGCGTCTCGCTCACTTCACAGAAAATATGCACGCACTTGGTATATTCTTTGAAAGAAATTGCCTAAACGTTCTCTGAAAGGAACCTATGTCAGTGTCGAGCTATTCCACCTACACCGCTACCTTGATGAGCAACCCTATCGCTTTAACACTCACAGGGATTCAAATGCAGAGCGTTTCATTGGTGCCGTGGGCGGCTCTGAATGCAAGCGCTTTACAAGCAACTAACCGAGAAATTCGACTAATTTTCATCCTCTCGGGCTTCAGACTCTTCCTCCGAGGCTCGTACTTGCTTTTCATGCTCTATCTGCTTTCTGACTGCCTCAACAGGTTCCGAGAAGATTTGTCGTGCTGCTTGCCGAAAGCGTAGATACTCCTGAGGGCAACCTGATTTATTTAAATTCATGCTGCTCATATTGTTTAAAATCTGACGTTTTACCCTACGTCAAGGCGATATTGATATATTACTCTCTAGTCAGGTTCTAGCTTTGCAATGCTTAACCCAGAAGGCGCACATATAGATCTTAGAAAGGAAAAGTTTAGTTACACCTACATTGATGCTTTGGCTTCTGTAAGTAGCTAGGCGGAATTAAATATAAAACGTTCCAGCAGGTAATTTCCGGCTTTGCTTCGCGCCTCCATCCCCTCAATGACAGTCATGGCTAAGTCGTATTCGTTGTCGAACATTTGGCCTGC
>JBARXP010000227.1:0-6397 GCA_049647405.1 Elainellaceae cyanobacterium
GTCGGTGCCTGAGGTGTGTCAGAGTCAAGACGACAAGGTTTCTAACACGCTGTATACGCAGCCCTGTCTCTATGTGATTGAGAGCATTTTGGTGAACCTGATGGGCGATCGCCATCAGGCTCCTGATCTCGTCGCGGGCCATAGTTTGGGCGAGTATGTGGCTCTTTATGCTGCTAAAGTCTTTGATTTTGAAATAGGGCTGCGACTGGTTCAAAGTCGGGCGCTCTTGATGAGCCAAGCCTCAAAAGGCATGATGGCGGCTCTCATCGGGTTCGACCGCGATCAGCTCGATACGCTCATTTCCGAAACTGAGGATGTCGTCTTGGCCAACGATAATAGTGCTGGTCAAGTGGTGATTTCGGGTACGGCTGAGGCCGTTCAGTCTGTGATGGATAACGTCAAAGCAAAGCGAAAGATTCCGCTCAATGTCAGCGGCGCATTTCACTCGCCGCTGGTAGCAGATGCAGCCGAAGAATTTAGCGTCGTCATCGATACGATTGAGTTTCAGGATGCGCAGATACCTGTGCTGCCTAATGTCGAACCCGTGCCAACGACACAAGCCGATACCCTTAAGCTTCGCCTCAATCAGCAAATGACGGGAGCTGTGCGGTGGAGAGAAACCTCTTTGCGGCTAGCGGAAGAGGGCATCGAGCACATCGTTGAGATTGGCCCTGGCAATGTGTTGACTGGGCTAATCAAGCGAACCTGCCCAGGGGTAACCCTACAAAACGTGCGATCGCTCGCCGATTTACCAGACGCTTAACTCACCTCTGCTTGCCTTGACAAGTTCTTTGGCAAGTTCTTTGATAAGGTCTTTGAAAATCTATTCCTGCAAGAACGATGATTCTTCGCCCATGAGCCGTAGCCGAGAACCCGCCGCCAGCCTGATTCTGTATCACCTGTTTAAATGGTCTGTGGTTAGCCCTGCTCTCCATGCCTGCTTTCGGGGGCGCATCTATGGGGCAGAGCATGTGCCCATGCAGGGGGCACTGGTCATTGTCAGCAACCACGCTAGCTACTTTGACCCTCCCATCGTGTCGAATTGTGTGCGTCGTCCTGTGTCTTACATGGCGAAGGAAGAATTATTTAACGTTCCAGGGCTAAAGCAGGCAATAGAACTTTATGGAGCCTACCCCGTCAAGCGGGGCCAGGGCGATCGCTCGGCCATTCGAGCCGCTCTACAGCAGCTAGACGCGGGTTGGTGTGTCGGTGTCTTTTTGCAGGGAACCCGCACCGATGATGGTCGGATCACGTCGCCTAAGTTGGGAGCAGCACTGATTGCAGCCAAAGCTCAGGTGCCGCTGCTGCCCGTCAGCCTGTGGGGCACGGAGGCCATTCTTGATGCTGGCAAGCGGTTGCCGAGTCTCGCTCCAGTGACGGTTAGAATCGGGAATCCGGTCGATCCGCCTAGGTCTGGCGATCGCCAAGACCTCGAAAGAGTCACCCAGCAGTGTACCGAAACCATTCACAAGCTGCATGATCTGGGTCGCTAAGATCGCAGCCTTTCTCGATAAATCGGCATCCCGTCAAAATGCGCGGTAGAATACCGATCGTTTGGGTCTGTCATCTCGAACTCTGGCAGTTGAGAATCCCTCATGTTTGAGAATTAATGCCTCGCCTAAATTAGGAAAGAGCTAGGAGTCACAATTTTGAAAAACCAGCAAACCCAAAATATATCAACCGTATTAACCTCGCTTATCGTTTTTGCGATTATCATCGTCGCCCTCAATTCATTCGTGGTGATCAACCCAGGGCAGGCAGGTGTGATCAGCATTCTGGGTAAAGCTCGGGAAGGATCGTTGCTGGAAGGCATTCATGTCAAACCTCCTCTAGTATCGAAAGTAGACATTTATGATGTCACCGTGCAGAAGTTTGAGGTTCCAGCCGAAAGCTCAACCCGCGACTTGCAGAACCTCAAGGCAAGCTTTGCCATCAACTTTCGCCTTGACCCCTCACGAGTCGTCGAAATTCGCCGAACTCAAGGAACACTGGGCAATCTGGTTTCCAAGATTATCGCTCCACAAACCCAGGAGTCCTTTAAAATAGCTGCCGCTCAGCGCACCATCGAAGAATCGATTACCAAACGGTCTGAGCTTAAACAAGACTTTGACGCAGCCTTAAGCACGCGCCTTGAAAAATACGGCATTGTTGTGCTCGATACCAGTATCATCGACCTCAATTTCTCGAAAGAATTTGCAAAATCCGTTGAAGATAAGCAAATTGCCGAACAGCGAGCCCGACGAGCGGTCTACGTTGCCCAGGAAGCCGCCCAATCAGCCCAAGCAGATATTAACCGAGCAAAAGGTCGGGCTGAAGCACAGCGACTCTTGGCAGAAACCTTAAAGGCTCAGGGCGGCGATTTGGTGCTACAGAAAGAGGCGATCGAAGCATGGAAGGAAGGCGGAGCACAAATGCCAGAAGTGCTTGTATTGACAGGCAACTCTCCAGGCGTCCCCTTCCTATTTGATCAAAAACCCCAGCTAGTAAAAGACGCCGCGCCGTAACGGAAGAGCCAGTTTGGAGGAGGAATATCGAAGGACGGTGTATGCTCCCCTCCGGGGAGCATACAATCAGATAGCCGTTGGCTTGTTGCTATCTACTTAAGCGCCCTTGCAGAATGGCAAGTAGTCGGATTGCCAATAGAAGTTGCCTCTCCGACAAAACAGCCAAATTCGATCAGATTAGAGTTGGCCTGATTAAAGTGGGTCAGTTTGAAAATGAAAACGGCAAGTCTTGATTTGCGGCTTCGATTTCTTGTTGTCCGAGACGATTAATCATCTCGATATTGCCTTTGAGAATGTCGTTCATCCGCTTATTGTAAAAGCGATGAAGACTATAGTTAGGCCGCGCTGGAAAACCCCTGCGTTTTTTGTGACGACCCCCTGCGCCGGGATCAAACACGTTGATCTTATTGTTGATGGCCCACTCGATGGGGGAATAGTAGCAGGCGTTGAAGTGGAGGTTATCGATTTCGTAGGTCGATCCCCAGTAGCGGCCATAGAGGCGATCGCCCTTTGTCAGGCAAAAGGACATGCCGATCGGGGTCTTGACATCATCAGCATAGGCGGCGGCGAACACGACTCGATCCTTAAAACAGTGGTTAAGCTGCTCAAAAAATCGCTGAGTCAGATACTTGCTTCCCCACCACCCAAACTTGTTGCAGGTATCGCTGTAGAAATCATGCATGAGTGAAAAGTAAGATGTGGGAATCTCTTCTCCAGCCAAAACCTGCATCTGAATGCCAGCCTTGTTCATCGCCTTACGTTCACGCTTTATATTCCGGCGCTGGTTAGCATTAAACGCCTTGAGATAGTCATCAAAGCTCTGGTGACCTTCATCGTTTTGCCAAATATAGCTGTGGTGTAGCCAAGGCACAAATCCGAGGCGTTCCATGCGCTGTTGCCAGACGGAGTCAACGTATAGAAAATTACAGCCTGAAATGTTGTGGCGATCGCAAAAATGGTCAATCTCACTGACCAAGAGCTGGGTCAGCTCATCCTCATCTTCGCCCAGAGCAATGAGAAATTGATACCCTTCGGTGGGTGTGAACGGCGACATGCCCAAAAGCTTTGGGTAGTACTCGACCCCTAACTGATAGGCAACATTGGCCCAATCGTGGTCAAAAACAAATTCACCATAGCTATGCTTTTTTTGGTAGAGAGGGGCGATCGCCACCAAATCGTCGCCTCGCCAAGCTGTGAGATGACATGGCGTCCACCCGGCTCTTGGGGTTGCGCTACCCGACGCCTCTAAATTGTGGAGCCAGTCCCATTCAAAAAAAGGCGTAGACAAGGGCATAGCAAGGGCATCCCATTTGTCCTTCGCAATGTCTGAGACCTGATGAACCCAGCGAAAGGAGTAGCGATTTGAGGTGTGTTCTACCATGAGCTGCGGATAGGTTTCCTGTTCTTCTATGCAAAAATATTGCTTCAGATGTGTCTGAATCGATACTCTGAATGCCACTTTAATTTAGCGTGAGTTTTAATGACCTGAGGTGAGAGGTGTTGCACGTCACGGATTCATCAAAAAATTAAACGCAACAGATCTGTTGCTCGGCATGATAAAAATCAATCTCTACATCTTGCACTGTAATAACATCTTGCACTGTAATCTTGTTCTGCAATCCGGTTCTGCAATCTTGTTCTGCAATCCTGTTCTGTAATCTTGCACTGCAATCCTGTTCTGCAATTCTGTTCTGTGATCTTGCTTTATGGTCAGGGCTGCATTGAGACTCCATATCTAATTGTGACTACTATTTAATCTAATGTTTAATTTACGGTACATTTGTGCTGTGGCTTAGATATCCTTTTTGCAAAACTTTTGAGAGAAAGTCGCTAAGTTTTTCCTTATGACACCGGAATATCGCTACAGAATATGCCCTTAGAACCCTGACGTTCAGCCTTTTGGATCGCGACATCCCAGTGATATCTAGTAAAATATACTCAACGTTTAGATGTTGTCCTGATTAAAATTGGCGATCGCCGATCTTTTGAGAGTCTTTATATAGATGAAGCGCCATCAAAAAGTTTGCGTTACCTGTACTGCATTAAGCAAAAGCTTCTGATGAAGTATTACGCTGATAAATAGACGTGTGGGGCACGAGCTACTCCTATTGCTGACTGCCTATGAAATCCTCAACGCAACCCTCTTTCCGACGCATCATGTTGCTGCGGATTTTGTTAGTTAGCATCCCAATTTTATTGATTGGAATTGCTGTAGCTTTTCGCAAGGCTAAGGGCAGTCTTCTTGACACCGCTCAACAAAACTTAGCTGAAAGTGCCATTCGCAAAGCTGCAACTATAGAATCTTCAGTTCAGACGCTACAGGCGGGTCTAGTGGCTGCGAGTGAAACGTTGACCCTCAGAGTGGGGTCTTCAACAGAAATCCAGGATTACCTTCAAGAACTGTCGTCTCAGGCATTGGTTACCACCGATCAGTCACAACTATATTGCCTCGAACTCCTCGACTGGGCCTCTGGAGAACCGCAAATCAGCACCTGTGACCCTGGCATTGTTACAGACCTAGAATCAGACCAAATATGGCCGCGCACTCGAAGCGTGTTGACGGGCGATCGCTTTCAAGTGAAACGCTTGTTGATTGATCTGCAATCCATGGCTCAAGAGCCTGAACCGGGCGGCGAGCTTAACGTCGTCGTCGAGACTCCTGTCTACGATGACGTTGATAATCTGCGTTATGTCTTACGAGCCCATGCCCAATTAGCTCAGATCGAAAGCGTGGATCTCAAGTCATTGCTTGGATACACCCTGATTGTGCGCGAAGATGGAACGGTTTTAGCTCATCCTAATCCAGCAAAAGTCGGAACCAATATCCGCGATGGAGAAGGGGGCGATCGCTTTGAAGGAGCTGTAGACAGCGCATTGAGAGGCGAAAAAGACGTTCGACACCTCTTTAACCTCACCGCAGATCAAAAAGAATGGTTAGCAGGCTACACGGCCATTCAAGTTGCTGTTTCTCCAACCCAAAACGAAACGTGGGTAGTGCTAGCCGCTACTCCTCTCGATAATGCTCTTTACGGGCTTCAAGATATTAAGCGTATCTTACTGATTCTGACGGGCATGCTCTTAGTTGCGCACCTTTCCGCTGTGCTCTACACGGCTAGAGATCTGGCTCGCCCCCTTGAGCAACTGGGGCAATATGCTAGTCACATCCAGGCTGATCAGATTCAGTCTATTCCTAAAAATTTCCGTATTCGAGAAATTAACCATTTAGCTGAAGTGCTAGAAGCAATGGTTCGTCGCTTAGACGATCGAGCGGCAGAATTGGAAATGGCACGGCAAGAAGCTGAAAATGCAAATCAATTAAAGAGCGAGTTTCTCGCAAATACATCCCATGAGTTGAGAACGCCACTAAACGCCATTATTGGATGTATTCGACTCATCCAAGACGGTTGCTGCGATGATCGCGACGAAGAGCTAGAGTTTTTAGATCGAGCAGACCAGTCTGCCATTCATCTGCTCAAAATTATCAACGACTTGCTCGATGTTGCCAAAATTGAAGCGGGAACGTTGACGCTATCAATGGAACCCATCAATATCAGTGACGTGTTGCGCCCTGTGATTAGTATTCAGACCGTTGAAGCCCAGCGTAAAGGGCTATGGCTCAAAGCTCTGACTTTTGCTGATGATGTTGTCATTCAGGCTGATGTCAGCAAGCTAAAGCAGGTACTGCTGAACATTATCTATAACGCGATTAAGTTTACAGATCAGGGCGGCATTACGGTTGCACCGCGCATTGTGTGGGCCGTTGAAGAACAGGGTCAAAATGATGATGGTTCACCCGAACGACAACCCTGGTTGGTCATCGACATCACGGATACCGGAATTGGTGTGGAGCCGAGTCAACAGCATAAACTCTTTCGACCGTTTGTCATGGTAGA
>JBARXP010000228.1:0-6679 GCA_049647405.1 Elainellaceae cyanobacterium
ACTTCAAACTCAACCTATATTTGACAAGGCGATCGCCCTATTTAGCCATCAAGACTACGCCGCAGCAGCAGACCTGTTTAAAAAATGCTTGTCGCAGTCTCCCCATGACTCCATCGCCCAAATTTACCTGGATCGCTGCCTTCAACAAAAGTAATCGGCCACAGTCTCGGCCACAGTAATCGGCCACTATTTCTTTTGGGACAGCCTTGAGAAATGCATCTATACCTCTAGGCAGGCATGAATTTTAGAGCTAGATGGTAGGTTAATAGTGTTAGTGAACTAATGAATGTTTGACATTCCTAAATAATTCTCAATTGCTGATTCTAAATTGCTAAAACTTATCTAGATTAATTAATTTTCTTAATTAGATCATTAGTTTTAGCTATGTTCAGAATTTAGGCTTCTCGCTTTCTAGATGTCATATCTGGCCTTCTGTTGAGCGCAACAAAGTTTCTTTTCTGTACAGCAATCTAATTGGAGTCGCAAACGTTTTTGAGTGCTGAGAAACAAGAGCTTAAGTCTCTCTTTTGAAATGCTTGAATGCTTGTGACTGGCTGAGATTTCTGAGTGTTAGCAGGTGTTTAGAGTGAGTGTTTAAAAGATAAATGAGGGCGATCGCCTTTCGTTCTATACGTTGTAGATTGCAACATTGGCTTTCTCTTGCTCATTACACCTTGCTCGTTACACTTGCTCGTTACACATTTACGGCGTCGAGTATCACTCTTCGCCAGTTGCAGACTCTCACAAGTCTTACCTGTCAAACTCATAGTTCATGTGTTTGTAACCCGAGAGGCGAAATTTAATGATGACCTTATTTATAGAAGTTTCAACCGGAGCTACGTCTTCGTTCCCAGTGTCAGCAACCTTACTGTTGGTCTTTGGGTTTATTGCGGCGACTTCTATCGGCTCATTAGCTTGGTTTAAGTCTAGACGCGTCGTGGGCTGGAAAGAAGGCCAAGGCACTCCAGGAGACTCCAATGAACCTGGTGCAGGCTACGACCGAGGAATAATGCCTGCTGAGGTGGCGAGCCGCCAAGCAAGAGAAGGCGGCGATTTCAAAAACCGTCCCAAACTGGGCAATGAATTAGACACCGCTGGTGGATACACCATGAGTCGTGAGGGCTTGCTCAACAACTACGCGGTCGAACCCGAGATGTATGTCGAAGAGCGCGGCGATCTGCAAGAGAAAAAGGAAGCAGAAGCAGAAGAGCGCATCCAAGAGCTACAGGAAGTCAATGAGACTGGAGGAAAAGGCCCTGGAATGGTTTAAGGCACTATTGCGAAGACTCATTCGAAAGCTGACTAGGAAGCCTAGCAAGTACGGTGAAAGTACGGTTCGGGCTCATGCGATCCGATTTGAACACATGCAGCCCGAGCAAATGCAGCCCAAAACGCTGCTACCAGAGTGAGTAGAATTCCCTTACGGAAAAGGCGCAACCTGGAAACCCAAATAGATTTTGCCCCAATAGATTTAAATAGATCAAGGAGATCTGCATGACTACAACGCTTATTGCTGAGCGCGATCGCCCATTTCTGGAAAAGGTGATGAGCGATGCAAAACTGCCCGATATCTATGACGCCAGAGATATCACTGTGGTCATCTTTCGCACCATGCGCGACTTGATGACGACCGACGCAGCAGATGATGTGGCAGAAGAACTGCACAAGGAATCATTGCCGACAAAAGAGAAGGCGCTTCAAAATGAAATTGCAGAGCTTTGGCAAGACACAAACCCCTTGGTTGCCTTGCTGAGCCGCATTCGCCCACCATTGACGATCAATGCAGATCAGTTTTTGCAGCGGATTGGTCGAGAGGCAGGCTTGCCCCGAGGCGTTCAGGCAGAAACCGCCATTCGTGCAGTCTTCTCTGCGACGAAGGAAGAGCTGTCGTCTGAGCGTTCTGACGAAATTGCGAGCTTTTTACCGCAGCGCATTCAAGAACTTTGGACAGAAGCATAGTTTTGCTACATAGTTCTGCGATCGAGTAACTGACTTGCTGCCGCATATAGCGCTGCCAAGGCTCCACATTTTGGGGCTTTGGTTTTGCTTTTTGGCATTCTTCACTCCCATTGCGGTCACTCCCATTGCAGTCACTCCCATGGAAAGCACTTGCATATGATGTCAGCTCAAAACATTAACTTTCATGGCGACAATATCATGCAAACTTTATTGAGATTCATATAGGTCAATTCATCCCTACCATTGCCAGCAGTTCTGAGTCTGGCTGAAAGATCAGGCGATCGCAGCTTTTCTTAAAAGCGGTTTTTAGGATGGCGATCGCACACTGTAACATTTTGTTGCATCCTTTCATCTTCCATTGGTGACTCTAAACCCGCTAAAATACGAGCGATAGCCAAATCTTAGGAATAATTATCCCCGTATTATGAGCGTTGTAAGTAAGGTCATCCTCAGTGCAGACGATGAACTTCGCTACCCCAGTAGCGGAGAGCTGGAGAGCGTCAAGTCCTTCTTCAAGACTGGTGAGCAACGCATGAGAATTGCTGCCACCCTCGCTGAAAATGAGAAAAAAATTGTTGATGAAGCCAGCCGCCAACTTTGGCAGCGGCGACCTGATTTTATTGCCCCAGGTGGAAACGCATACGGCCAAAAGCAGCGCGCCCTTTGCTTGCGCGACTACGGTTGGTATTTGCGTTTGATCACCTATGGGGTGTTGTCTGGAGACAAAGACCCGATCGAATCGATTGGTCTCGTCGGCGTTCGGGAAATGTACAATTCTCTCGGCGTTCCTGTGCCGGGTATGGTTGCGGCGATTGAGTGTCTCAAGAAGGCTTCTCTATCCCTGCTAGACGCTGATGATGCCTCTGAGGCCAGCCCTTATTTCGACTTCGTCATTCAGGCCATGTCATAGTCGAGCAGAACTGTCGAGTAGAATCAACATCGAAGGAACCGTGAACGACTGATTCACTATATTTATGTCTTTTAACTTTGCCCTGCATTCATGGGGAAACTGGCGATCGCTCGTCATATTTCTATGGAGGTGCAGGGCAATTTTGCGTGTCACTCAACCTATCGATTAAGGGTCTATGCTGCCAAAAGAAGATCTGCTACGAGGCATTGAAAATCGCGAAGTCGCCACTCGCATCATTGACCAAGCAGAGCAGGCCATTCGCACCTGGGATGTGGTGATGTCTGATTTTCTGGCTCCCCCTGATCTGTTTGCCGCGCAGCAAATGTTTGGCCGCCTCACCGAGATTCATATGACCGCATGGGGGGGATATCCTCAAGCAGAACGAAGACGATTGGCGATCGCCCGCTCAGAGCTGTCCCTTGATAACAGCCAGGTTGAATTGACGGCCCTTAGCGTGGCGGGCAACTTTTTGTTTGACCCCGCGACCCATCGTGATTTTTTAGGAGCTTTACTAGGAACCGGAATCGTACGAGAAAAGGTCGGCGACATTATTGTTCTGGGAGAACGCGGGGCTCAGATCGTGGTCGTTCCAGAACTAGTTGATTTTTTAGAACTATCGCTGACTCAAGTGCGATCGGTGCCTGTAAAGACGCGCCCCATTGAACTCAGTGAACTGCGAGTCCGAGAGCCCAAAAAGAAAGAGATGACGACGGTTGAAGCTTCCCTGCGACTCGATGCGATCGCCTCTGCGGGCTTTGGCATGTCTCGCAGCAAAATGGTTGACCTGATCAGCGGGGGCGACGTGCGGGTCAACTGGAAAGAGATCAGCCAGCCCAGCCGTAACCTTGAGTCTGGGGATCTGATCGCGATTCGCGGCAAAGGACGACTCGAAATCGGGGAAATTGCCACCACTAAAAAGGGGCGCTATCGGGTTGATCTGACCCGGTTTGTTTAGACCGCGCCCGACTTCCTTACATTAGGGCTGACTAATTAGCCGCATCACCTTCGCCAGAGCCGTTTTCGGGTTCCGCGTTATTTTCATCACCCGTCAGCCCACGCACTCGCTCATAAAGATTATTGAGTCGTTCTAAGGCTCCTTGCGGCGACAAATTTTCGCTAATTCCCTGCTGCAAGTCTTTCAAATCTTCCTGAATGGCTTGCAGTTGCTCACCCGACGCCTCTGGCAAGTTTTCGACAATGCTCTGGGCTTGCCCCCCTAGATTTTGGGCATTTTCGTTAAGAGATGTTAAAAGTTCTTCAATTCGGCCGAGCTGCTCTGCATTGCCTTCCTGAGCCTGAAGAGTTTCGACCTGTTCGGTCAGTTGCTGCTGGTTTTCTCTAATCGCCGTTTGCTCTTGGCGCAATCCTAATGTGACGCCGATTAGGGCTCCTCCCAAGAGAACGATGGCTACCGCTGAGATTCCGGTCAGCCACTGCATCCGACCCTTTAAACGCTTGACATCTTCTGCCGACCGACTCATTTGAGCCGACGCCATATGCTTAACATCACTCAGTTCCCGCATGATTTGAATGAGGGCAGACGACTCAGTGCCCTGGGGGGGAGTTGCCTGAGGCGAAGCGGAATAGGCAGAAGGGAACTCGCCGGACTCGCCGGAATACTGGTTTGACTCTGCGGCATAGGGCTGGTTCGCTGTCCCGTTATTCTGGGAGCCAGAGACAGGAGGCTGTTGCGAGCCTTGGCTAGGCCGCTGACTTTGAGATTTAGGTGAAGAGGGGTTTGGAGTAGGGTTAGTCATAGTCCTTTTTCCTAAAACGATCGATGCAGTGTTTGATGGGAATGCGTGAATACTTTACTTAGGGTGCTTATTCAGATGACGTGACAGGGTGTAGAAGTTCCTGCATCACGCTTGTGATTCTGCCGCTCTTTTTCGCTGCACCGCTTTTCTGCTGCACCACTTTTCTGCTGCACCTGAGGCTAATAGTTTAGTCTCGAATGCATCAAATGACTTCCCGCATTAGACAGATTATGCACGCTAAGTAATTTTACTCATTCGGTTTCAAGGGCAATGATGTTCGGATGTTGACACTGCCTTCCCTGGTTTAGGCTCGCTATCCTTGTAAGTAAGAACGTTACAGATGACATCATTAAGTTACACCACTGAACAATAAACGCTACGGCAAGGTCAGGTGAATCGATGGGCAATCAATCTAACTCTCTGCAAGAAATGTTTAAAGGTGGCGCAAGCGGTAGAAACGATTTGATGCAGTATGTCAATCTGCTTGAGCCTGAGTCGATTGCTCACCTGTCTACCCCGACTCCAGAAGTGCAGCAGGCTATGGAAGCCAATCTCAATGCTCTGCTGGGTGGGTTGCCTTCACAGCACTTTGACATTACGGTCACCACCAGCCGTGAAATGCTAGGGAAAATGATGGCCTCGGCCATGATGAACGGCTATTTTCTTCATGCAGCTCAGCAGCGCATGACCATGGAAAAAGCAATGGCGAGTGCGATCGTCCCAAGCCAAGATTCATCGAGCCAAGATTCATTGAACCCAGACTCACCGAACCCAGACTCACCTAGCGAAGATGATGAGCAATAAGTTCTCTCAGGAGTTCTGTCAGTTTGCTTCCCGAAGTAGACAGAGTTTTGAATAGCAAAAGCGACCCGGTTTCTATCTGAATCGGGTCGCTTTTTTTTGCGATAACGGCTGGCGCAAGATATGGAGCTTTGTCCGCAGATATTGCAGATGGTTCAGTAGATGAAGAATTTCAATCTCTTTATCTGCGCTATCCGTGCCATCTCTATCGGTGCCATCTATGAATTTAACGACTAATGCAGGGACTAATTCAGGACAGATCCAACAGCTACAGCAATTCTGAATAAGACGGGTCTTCTTTTAGAGTCTTTAAGACCTGCTTGATTTCTTGAGTGCGGGACTTGTCTACGATTAAGGTCGCTTTGCCATCGCGAACGACGACAACGTCCTTCAGGCCAATGGTGACGATCACTTCTGACTCGTCAGTATTGTAGACAATCGCTCCTTCGGTATCGTGACAAACGTGATTGCCCAAATCAACATTGGCCTGACTGTCTTTGTTGAGACGCTCGATCGCGTTCCAGTCACCCAAGTCATCCCAGCTAAAGGTGACGGGCAAAACATAAGCTCGCTGGGTCTTCTCCATGAGGGCGTAGTCGATGCTGATTTTAGGCAATTTGGGATAAATCGCAGGGCCTTCTTTTTCGAGCATTTCCATCATTTCGGAGGCGTAGGTGCGCAGTTCTGCTAGGGCGACGCCCGCCTGAAAGATGAACATGCCGCTGTTCCAGCTAAAGGTGCCGCTGGCGAGGAACGCCTCTGCTGTGGCGCTGTCGGGCTTTTCGGTAAAGCGAGAAACGGTATAGGCTTGCAAATCTCCAAAGGTGCCGATCGCATCGCCCTGCTCAATGTAGCCATAGCCTGTGGAGGGGTAGGTAGGGCTGATGCCGAGGGTGGCGATCGCCTGCTTCTCAATCGCTAGGGCTTCGGCAGCTCGTAGAGTGTTACAGAATGCCTCAGGCTCTCCAATCCAGTGATCTGCCGGAAAAAAGCCAACCACTGCGTCTTCACCATGACGCTTGGCAATTTCTAGGGTGGGCCAAGCGACTGCTGGAGCCGTGTCTCGACCTTCGACCTCAACCAGCAAATTAGCGTCAGGCAGGTTAGGAAGCTGCTCACGCACCCCTGCTTCGAGGTGAGAGGCCGTGATGACCCACAGATTTTCCCAGCCGCCTGCGAGAGGAAGGAGACGCTCTGCTGTTGACTGGAGTAAACTCTTGCCGCTGCCGTCAAGACTGAGAAACTGCTTGGG
>JBARXP010000229.1:0-1742 GCA_049647405.1 Elainellaceae cyanobacterium
GTAGCAACCACAAGAAAGAACCCTCAGAACGAAAAAACAGTAGACCGGGCAATGAAAAGCCGCTCTAAAGGGGGTACACGGGGGAAGGCGAGGGCGAGAACGAAGAATTTATTTAAGGTCAGAACGATATCGCCCCGCCTCTGCTGACAAGGGGCGCGATGAAACGATTGCGATTCGCCCGTACGATTCGATCCCTCGCGATGTGAGTCGAGTGAAGGGTGACACCCCGACGAACGAAGCTAGATAGGAGCGGCTGACACCCCGCCGATAGAGCGAAGCAGACGTATTTGTGAGTCGCGACGGTATTGATGACCCTGAGTGAGCGAACGACCCTTGACAGCGTTTCACCCCCCGTAAAATAGACCCCCCTGCGGCGTAACTGAAAGATGGGGTGAAGGGGAAGAAAAGCCTTTCTTTCCCCTGGGCGGTCACGCCCGCATGAAGTGCGATCGCCATCATCGGAAGCTGTGATTAGGTCAGAAAAATTAGGGCTCCAAACTTAAAAATCAAGTTTGTGGCTCACCAAAATGGTTTAGTGAGCCACAAACTTTTGAGCTTGGAACCAACGGATAGAGAAAGTTCTAGTTCGATTAGGGGCTTGCATCCCGACCGCTCAACCCCTGCGAAGCCAATTTGAAAAGTGGCTGGCTCCTGGCATGAACGGAAATACGGCCAAAAAAAAGCAGCGAACTCATTGGGGTGAGGTTGGTATTCGCTGCCCGGTATTCACTTCTGACCTTAATAGTACAGCCAGTAACAGGTACAGGCACACTATGTCTGATAGGGTGCTGGCGTTGGCTTGCCTGAGCGTAGCTCGTATCGCGCTAAAAAAAGCGATGAACTCAAGGCGGTTCATCGCATTAACAGTATTCACCGCCCCAATGGTACAGCCAGTCACGGGTACAGGTAAACTACGCTTGATATGGTGGTGGCGATCGCCACAAGTTAGGCTATGCTTCAGTTAAGCCCCATATATAGCCTGAACCGATGGGAACCAAAGGTGTTTTATCGAAGCGTGGTCAAGGCGAGCTTTACGATCAGCCGAAATCAGAGCAAGTTTTGGTGACGCTCACTAAGACTGGATTGAAGCTATTGAACGAAAAAGTGAGAGCTTATCGCGACTCGGACGGTAAGAAGCTATCACGTTCAGAATATTTAGAGCGCTATGCCAGGGGTCTTTTGTAGGGAAGAAATCAGTTTCTAAACTGTCACTCAAGAATCGCCCTATGCTATACATGACAGGGGATAAGCGGTTCATGAATGCTTTATAATTGGGACATCATTTCAGGTCAATAAATAGGCATCATATACCGCTTAAACACTATCCTTAAAAACTGAAAAACCGCTCATGATTATGTATGGAGGTACACAACATGAACGGTTTAGATGTCGGTCTTCTTATGGGAGTCACGGGGTTCGCCGCCTCGATCGTCTCCTGGTTTCGCAATCAGACTCGCACGGCTTACGCGCGGGAACGAGAACTCACTCACATCTTAAACAGCTCTCAGCAACTGAGCATCAGTATAGAGAGCTGCTTTAGAGGATGTTTGAAAAGGGGGGCAAGGGTGTAAAAAAGCCTACTCAATATAAGCTGCCAATAGAAACCACGCAGCATATGAGTAGGCCACATGAGTAAAGATTACCCGAGCAACTTGCCGAAAGACGAATTTGAGTTACTGAACGACTTTCTTCCTGCCGCTAAACCCGGCGGACGGCCTCGCAGCGTCAATCTATGGGAGGTC
>JBARXP010000230.1:0-43130 GCA_049647405.1 Elainellaceae cyanobacterium
ATCCGGCTGCTGCCACTGCTCATCCAGAGCAACCCAGCCTGCTTCAAATATGGATTGGCAAGGCGTCTCATAAGGCATAAACTGCCAGATATCTTCAGCCAAGTGAGACAAGACGGGGGCGATCGCCTTCGCTAGATTTTCGAGCGCCACAGCAATGACTGTCTGACAACTGCGCCGCCGCTGCGAGTCCGTCGCGCTGATATACAGCCGATCTTTCGCGATATCTAAGTAAAAGTTCGACAGATCGACGACACAGAAATTTTGCACCGTCTGGAAAAACCGGAAAAACTGGAAGCTCTCAAACGCATCCGTTACATCTGCGAACACCTCTGTCATGCGGTGCAGCATGTATTGGTCTAACTCTGGCAGGTCTTCATAGGGAACGGTATCGGTTTTGGGATCAAAATCATGCAAATTCCCTAACAAAAACCGAGCCGTGTTGCGGATTTTTCGATAAACATCCGCCAATTGCTTCAGAATATTTTTGCCGAGAGGCACATCTGAGGAATAATCTACGGACGATACCCAAAGACGCAGCACATCTGCTCCATAGGGCGGATCTTGCTTTTGATTGTTGCCGCCTTCGATCACCACTGCCGGATCAACGACGTTGCCTAAAGACTTACTCATTTTTCGCCCATTCTCATCTAGGGCAAATCCATGAGTCAGCACCGTCTTGTAGGGCGCATAACCATTGACCGCGACGCTAGTCAGCAAACTCGACTGGAACCAGCCTCGGTGCTGATCAGAACCTTCCAGATACATGTCTACGGGATAGGTCAGCCCCTTGCGTTGCTTCGCCACTGCCGCCCAGGACGAACCCGAGTCAAACCAGACATCCATCGTGTCCATGCCTTTGCGATAGGTGCGACCATTGTTGCGGTAAGATTCGGGCAACAGCTCTTCGACGGGCAACTCCCACCAAGCATCAGAGCCTTTTTCAGCAAAGAGAGCCTGAACATAGTTGAGGGTGTCTTCGTTGAGCAGCACCTCATTGGTTTCTTCGTCGTAGAAAGCTGGGATCGGCAAGCCCCAGTTGCGCTGGCGCGAGATGCACCAGTCTGAGCGATCGCTCACCATGGGAGTAATCCGGTTTTCCCCTTGAGCTGGAATCCAGCGGACATCGGCGATCGCCTTCAGGGCAGCCTCCCGAAATCCTTCGACCGAAGCAAACCACTGTTCCGTCGCTCGATAGATCGTCGGCTTTTTCGTGCGCCAGTCATAGGGATAGCGGTGAGGATAGGGTTCCTGCTTCAAGAGCGAACCTGCCTCGATCAGCGCTTGAATTACCGCGTCGTTGGCATCTTTGAGCACATTTAGCCCAGCGAATGGCCCCGCCTCTTCGGTAAAGTTGCCCGCCTCATCGACAGGACACAGAACGGGTAGACCATAGCGCTGCCCCACGCGGAAGTCGTCTTCCCCATGGCCTGGAGCCGTGTGAACTAGGCCCGTACCTGATTCTGTGGTGACATAGTCGCCGCCGATCACAATCGGACTCTCGCGGTCATAGAGCGGATGCCGATAGGTACAGTGCTCCAGTTCCTTGCCGGATAAGGTTGCCTTTACCGTTAGTGTTGCGCCTAGTTTTTGGCTCAGAGTCTCGACCAAATCTTCAGCCACGAGCAGATATTTGAACGGAGCCGACCCCTCGGTTGCAGCACACTCTACGACGACGTAAGTCAAGTCAGCGTTGACCGCTACGGCCAAATTTGCAGGAATTGTCCAGGGGGTTGTCGTCCAGATCGCGACTCCAAGCTGCTCCATGTATGGAGCCAATTTACTTTGGGCAGATTCAGCCGCGCTAACCATCGGAAACGCCGCGTAGATGCTTTGGGAAACATGGCCTTCAGGATATTCCAACTCGGCTTCGGCCAGAGCTGTGCGCGAGCTGGGGCTCCAGTGAACCGACTTTAGCCCTCGGTAGATATAGCCCTTGAGAAACATTTGCCCAAAGACGCCAATTTGGGCCGCCTCATATTCAGGCGTCAGGGTCATGTAGGGAGCATCCCAATCTCCCCAAATGCCGTAGCGCTTAAACCCCTGACGCTGCTGATCGACTTGCTCAAGAGCCCAGGTTTTCGCCCGCTGACGAAGCTGGAGAGGGGTGAGATCTCTACGCTCAGAGCTTTTCATCGCCTGGAGCACCTTCAGCTCAATGGGCAGGCCGTGACAATCCCAACCGGGAATGTAGCGAACCTTGCGCCCCTTGAGCATGTTGTACTTATTGATAATGTCTTTGAGAATTTTGTTGAGCGCGTGACCAATGTGCAGCGAACCGTTGGCATAGGGAGGGCCGTCGTGAAGCACAAACGGCTCACCTGGATTGGACTCCGCCAATGTTTCGTAAATTTCTTTCTCTGCCCAAAATGCTTGAAGCTCAGGCTCTCGCTTGACGGCATTGGCCCGCATGGAGAACTCTGTCTGGGGCAAGTTGATGGTTTCTTTGTACTGTCCTGCTTTGGTCACGATGGCTCTAAGGGAAACGCTCTACACAGAAATCTTAACTGTATCTGCTCTTAACGATCCGGCAAGAGCGACACGAGTTATGAGAAGAAGGCTCCATTATCAACCGAAAGCTCTCTCCATCACAAGTTCGATCTGACGTTGTGATTTGGCGTATTCTTTTGGCGTATTCTTTGGATGCAAAAGGTGAACTCTAATAAACTCACCGTAGCTATAGTTTCCCAATCCGAAACTCATGACCGATCCCACTGCTGATCAGCCATTAATCCAGCCAACAACTTCAACTTCTTTATCTCCAAACTTATCTCCAGAGCAGAGCGACGCTCCGAGCCTCGATATCCAGGTTGTTTCGTATCGTGATGCCGAAGCCCAGCGCCATATTCAGTTGGTTCGCTATCACGTCTTTCAGATAGAACAGCAGGTCAGCGCTGAACTGGAATTTGACGGGCAAGACGAAGCCGCGATTCACCTGATGGCGTATCTCGATCAGGAGCCCGTGGGAACGACTCGGATTCGGATGCTGGGCGATCGCCTTGCAAAAATTGAGCGGGTTGCCGTGCTCTCTAGCCATCGTGGGCTGGGCATTGGCAAGAAACTTATGGATGTGGCGATCGCCCATTTGCAAAGCTTGGCTATTCCTGAAGTTAAAATCAACGCTCAGACCCATGCCCGTCGCTTTTACGAAAATATGGGATTTGTGCCGCAGGGCGACGAATTTATGGAGGCTGGAATTCCGCACATTGAAATGCGCTTGCCCCTGATCGACTCATGCCCTGATCGACTTATCCATTGAGTCATCAGATCTTGAATCATCAGGCCATTGAGTCATCGATAGCCTATCGATAGCCTTCAGGCATCCGTGATATGCTCCCGTTGTCGCTGATGGAAAGCACATGTTGAGCCTGAATGATCCCCGATTTTGCCCTCGATTTCTCATAGTGGCTCAGCGCATGGGACAATCAAGCTTAATCCTGACTTAGCCAACAACGACGGCAGCACTTCTAACAGGAGAAGTGAGCAGTCTTGAGCTTCGTCCTCGAACTCAGCTCAGGCTGTTAGGGATGCTGGGCTGACGGGCGGTCTGGCACATCCAGATTCATGGGTGTAGGGTCAGATAGCTGCATCGCCAGCGTTGTACGTTTAATTCCGTTCAAGGAGTGAATGCTCATGAAGGTCTTTGTGTTAGGTGGTGACGGATTTTGTGGTTGGCCGACATCGCTGCACCTGTCCAATCTGGGACATGACGTTGTCATTCTCGATAACCTGTCTCGTCGCAACATTGATAATGAACTTGAGGCAGGCTCGCTCACCCCGATCAGTTCGATGGGAGTGCGGCTTTCCACTTGGAAATCGGTTACTGGCAACACCATCGAGTTTGAGAATATCGATATTGCCCAGGAGTACGACCATCTCTTGGCTCTGATGCATCACTACAAGCCTGATGCCATCGTCCACTTTGCCGAACAGCGGGCTGCTCCCTACTCTATGAAGTCGGCTCGCCACAAGCGCTACACCGTAGACAACAACTTAAATGCGACGCACAACACCCTGTGCGCCATTGTAGAGTCTGGGCTAGATGTTCATTTGCTGCACCTGGGCACCATGGGCGTCTATGGCTATGGCACAGCGGGGATCAAAATTCCTGAGGGCTATTTGAATGTCGAGATCCCGACCGATATGGGCGATCGCATTCAGCAAAAAATTCTTTACCCCGCCAATCCTGGCAGCGTCTACCACATGACCAAAACCCAGGATCAGCTCTTTTTCTACTTCTACAACAAAAACGACGGCATTCGTATCACCGACTTGCACCAAGGCGTGGTCTGGGGAACGAACACTGCCGAAACCCGCATGGATGAGCGGCTCGTGAACCGTTTTGACTACGATGGCGACTACGGCACGGTGCTTAATCGATTCTTGATGCAGGCGGCGATTGACTATCCGCTGACGGTACATGGCACAGGCGGGCAAACCCGCGCATTCATTCACATTCAAGACACGGTGCGCTGCATTGAGCTGGCGCTGAAGAATGCTCCGACCAAGGGCGAGCCCGTCAAAATCTTTAACCAGATGACGGAAACCCACCGGGTGCGAGAACTGGCAGAACTGGTGGCCGAACTCACCGGGGCGGAGATCGCTTACCTAGAAAACCCTCGGAAGGAAGCGGCCGAAAACGAGCTGGCGGTAGACAACAGCTGCTTCATCGATTTGGGTCTGCACCCCACCACGCTCAGCAAGGGACTCTTGCTCGAAGTGGCCGAAGTCGCTAAGAAATATGCCGATCGGTGCGATCGCACAAAGATTCCTTGCACCTCAACCTGGGTCAACAAGACTGAGGCTCCCACCCCTGCCCACGTCTAACATTCAGAATCTAACGAGATCCAAAAAGCTGAACAACTGGCTAGCTCTTATCGAGTTTCCAGTTGTTCTTTTTTTAAGCCTCTTGGTAACGTCCCACAACTCCATAGAGTGGAACTAGTGGGACGTTACCAAGTTTCCAGCCTTTCCCATGCAGCGCCCATGCAGCACTCCGAACTTTGCGGCATCATGAATAGCAGTGATTTTCGAGCTGCAACGACTTTTTAGCAACACCTAACTATGACCGCTTTCGACTCCGCCAACGTTCCTGTTGCCTTAACGATCGCCGGATCAGACAGCGGCGGCGGCGCAGGCATTCAGGCCGATCTGCGAACCTTCTCTTTTCACAAAGTTCACGGCACCAGTGCCCTCACCTGCATCACCGCCCAGAATACCGTTGGCGTTCATCGGGTCGATGCTCTGCTGCCCGAAGCAGTCACGGCTCAGATTGAGGCGATCGCCACCGACATCGGCATCCACGCCGCCAAAACGGGCATGTTGCTCAACGGAGCCATCATCGCGGCTGTCTCTCAACACATTCAGGCCAGCAAGATTGACAAACTCGTGGTCGATCCGGTGATGGTGTCTCGCGCCGGAGCCCAGCTCATCGATGACGAGGCGATCGCCATCCTCGTCCAACAGCTGATGCCCCAGGCACTGATTTTGACGCCCAATCGCTATGAAGCCCAGATTCTCAGCGGGTTTGACATTCACACCCTCGACGATATGAAATCTGCTGCCGAAACGATTCATCAAAAAGGCGCAAAAATTGTCCTCGTCAAAGGGGGCGCAATGGCGGGTGATTTGCGAGGCGTCGATGTCTATTTTGATGGCGATCGCCTAGAGATACTCTCCACGGAAATGGTTGAGACATCCAATACCCACGGCACAGGCTGTACCCTATCAGCGGCGATCGCTGCCAATCTGGCGCTAGGGCTGGAGCCGTTCGACGCCGTTCGGCAAGCAAAAGATTACGTCACTCAAGCGCTTCGCTACAGCCTAAACTTGGGCAAAGGTCAGGGGCCTGTGGGACATTTCTTCCCGCTTTTAAGCTGAAGCGTTTGGGAAAAGCGTTTGGGAAAAGTGCGATCGCCTGCGACCCTACGCCTGACATTTTTCTCGCCCAAGTCGTTGCTCACATCGCGACTTCTCAGCGGTGTTTAACTCATCCCATTCCACGTCTCGCCGCAAGACCACTCCGTTGTGACCCACAATCAACTGAGGCAATTGCTCATTTTGAACCAGAGCCAGGGTCTGCATATCGTAGGTGGTGTAGGTGGTCAGCTCGGGAGAGTCAAAATTCACGTCAATCAGGGTCAGCGTTTTGCGAGGTGGCAAATTGCTGTCAATCAAAGGACGAGGCCCTGAGCCTAAAAGTCCTGCATGCAACAATTGCAGATTGCCTTTGTGAGCTGGGTAGTAAGCATGTTGATGCCCACTGATATACGTGTGGACGTTGTAACGCTCCAATAGGGCTTGCAGACGCTCAGGATTGTTCATCACCTCACCGGGCTGATTGCGACCCACCGCAACGGAATAGAGGGGCAGATGGCCGAGCAACACCCGCATCTTGGCGTTTTGTGCGGCTTCGCTAGCCAGAGACTGCTCCACCCAGGCGAGTTTTTCCTCCGGGATCAGGTGAGACGAGCCGTCCCAGGCTAAGAAGAAAATATCGTCAAATTTGAAGGTGTAGTAAAAAGGAAAATCGTCACGATCAATAAATTCGACCCCCGGATCGTGCTCTGGTGCCTGCCAGTAGTCGCGGGTAATCTCGCGTTCTTTCTGAAACACGAATGAACCGTTCGCGCTCCGAGCCGCTGATGCATCATGGTTGCCCACCGTAAACCCGTAAGGAATCTCCATTTGGCGTAGAGGAGCCGCAACATGCTCATCAAAGCCCGCCCACATGGCCTTCATTCGCTCTTCCGTCAGGCTGAGACTTTGCCCCGCCACCATGTCGCCACTGCACACCACCAGGTCGGGCTGCCAGAAGGGAATTAGCTGTAGGGCTTTATCGATTTCGGGGTCGTAATCAATAGAACCGTAGGGGCCATTTAAATCGCTGATCGCCATCAATCGCACCGCTCCTCGGGGCGGATTGTAGAGCCCGTTTGAGCCAGCGCTAGCTACGATCGCCTGAGTCACCGCTGGGAGAGGTTCCGATACGGGAGATTCAACAACATCGGGTTCCACTTCCGATGAACTCACCTCACTGGACGACAAGGCCGCAGACCTGGACGAAGAAGTCAAGGCATCGCGAGAGCAAGCGACGCTAAAACTCAGACAAAGTCCAAGCAGACAAAATATGAGAAATCGTTGCCAGCGCATCATGAATTAGCTCACAGGGGTGCAGGAGATATGCAACAAGTATGCAAACGAAGGGGCAGAAATCAGGATAGGGGAAGATGAGGCGATCGCCCCAAAAAGCTTAAAGCTTGAGGTTTGAAGTTTGAACTTTCATTACGAACACCCTCAACACTGTTCAATTTTGGCAATAAACCGTAATAGGATCGGCCAGTGAGTTAAACCTCTGATTTCATCTACGTTTAGGCGATCGCATGAGCACTGTTGACAGCAAAATTGACGACAAAGTCATTGTTAAAGACTATTTCAACTCTAATGGATTTGATCGCTGGCGACGCATCTATGGCGATGGCGATGTTAACAAAGTCCAGCTTGATATTCGCAAAGGCCACCAGCAAACCGTTGAAACCCTGCTGACCTGGTTTAAAGATGACGATAATCTGAGTGACATGTCTATCTGTGATGCGGGATGTGGCGTGGGCAGTCTTAGCATTCCGATGGCAGAGATGGGAGCCCAGGTCTACGCCAGCGACATTTCAGAAAAGATGGTCGGGGAAGCTGCTGAGCGAGCATCTGCCACGTTAGGCCAGTCTTCTAACCCCACATTTGTTGTGAAGGATTTAGAAGAGCTAGACGGCAGTTATCACACCGTTGCCTGTCTTGATGTGCTGATTCACTACCCTCAAGACAAAGCGGCGGATATGATCTCACATCTCAGTTCTCTCGCCGAATCGCGATTTGTGCTGAGCTTTGCGCCAAAAACGCTGGCTTATACGGTACTTAAGAAGATTGGCGACTTTTTTCCTGGCCCCAGCAAAGCCACCCGTGCCTATTTGCATCGAGAAGCCGATGTGGTCAAGATTTTGGAGTCAAACGGCTGGAAAGTGAACCGCAATGCAATGACCAAGACTCGATTCTACTTTTCTCGCATGTTAGAGGTGGTAAAAGCCTAATCGCTGGCTCAGAGGGTTTTGGACTGAGATGAGCTTGTGCCCAGAGGGGCGTGGCGTCAAACGCTGGGTGAAGAGTGGGAATGAGGCGATCGCCCCTGGCATTACGGTTGCTATGGCGATCGCTCTTCTCATTTTTAGTGAACGCATCAAGCCCATTCTCAGATAACCCTCTAACCGATGAAAAATGTTTTCGTAAGAACGGGTACTCTTGATAAACCTTCCTGTGCTTAGGGAATTGAGCGATCGCAATACTTCTAAATGTTTTTAAATGCGCATTGCTTTCAAGCATTCTCTGGCGATGCCGTAAAAAAATGTAATGAAAACTCTCAGCAAATCAGTTTAATCTAGCAAACTGAGGGGCTGCTTAATTCTGATCTTTTAGAAGGTAGTTGCCGATCAAATGGTGATTGCTGAGGTGACCTGAGCAGGCAACATGGGCCAGTATATAGAGCTAGGCTCAGACAGATATATTCTGTCTTTTTCTCAGATCAATTTTTGTTGCAGATAAAAAGCTAGAGATTTAAGTCGAAGAATATGTTCTGCTTATTCTCATAGCAGGTGCCAACAGAATCGATAAAGATTTGAGCATTGCCAGGGGCGTTACCCTTCGGGTTTATAGGTTGAGATGTTGAAAAAGCGTTCAAGTAGTTAGGACTTTTTAGTATGAGCTGTAATCTAGCAACTAAGCTGCGGGAAGGGACAAAGAAATCTCACTCCATGGCTGAAAATATGGGGTTTGTGAAATGTTTTCTCAAGGGAGTTGTTGAAAAAAACTCTTACCGAAAATTGGTCGCTGATTTCTACTTTATTTATTCCGCCATTGAAGAAGAAATGGAGCGGCATAAAGACCACCCCGTTCTTTCTAAAATTTACTTCACTGAGCTGAATCGCAAAGCGACCCTTGAGCAAGACTTGCAGTATTACTTTGGGAACAACTGGCGCAGCGAGATTGCTCCTACGGAGTCGGCAAAAGCCTATGTGCAGCGTATCCGCGACTTGTCGAATAATGAGCCTGAGCTGCTAGCGGCTCATTCTTACACCCGATATCTGGGAGACCTGTCTGGAGGTCAAATTCTCAAAAATATCGCCAAGAAAGCCATGAACCTTGGCGATGGTGAAGGCACTGCCTTTTATGAATTTGAAGCGATTACCGACGAGAAAGCGTTTAAGACCGCTTACCGTCAAGCGATGGATGAACTCCCCATCAGCGATGAAACTGCAGATCGCATCGTAGATGAAGCCAATGCCGCTTTTGGAATGAACATGAAGCTTTTCCAAGAGCTGGAAGGCAACTTGATCAAGGCCATCGGACAGATGTTGTTTAATACCCTAACTCGTCGCCGCTCCCGTGGCAGCAATGAATTGGCTACGGCTGAGTAATCAACGCTTGATTTGTCGGGTAGCTGCAATTGAGTCAATGTAAGGAGCGATCGCCTACTGGGCGATCGCTCTTTTTGCAGGCAGAACACTATCTGTACGCTTCTCCAGCGGATGAGTTCTCCCAATGCATAACCTCGCCGCTGTGGTTCTAAAATGATGGCTCATTATGACTGCTAGGAGTTGGCGATCGCTCAACATTTATTTGATCAGACTCAACCGTTTATTCCTGCTCAACAGTTTGAGTCGATCATTCTCTTCATTAAGAGTGATACGATAATGCTCTAAAACGTTCGTAGGTTGCTTAGGGCGTATGTTTCATAAAGTAGAAAATCTTGTTGTTTTGTTTAAGTTCTATTCCATTTAGCTGGGTTTACTCATAGCTATAAATTGCTGTTCATGCGCTTAACAGCTTCGCTAAACGTATTTCGTTAAATAATAGAAGATGCAATTTTCGAAAATACTCATTGCAAACCGAGGGGAAATAGCCCTTCGTATTCTCCGTACCTGTGAGGAGATGGGAATTGCTACTGTTGCAGTTCACTCAACAATTGACCGCAATGCGCTTCATGTTCAGCTTGCAGATGAAGCGGTCTGCATTGGCGAGCCGTCAAGCAGCAAAAGCTATCTCAACATTCCCAACATTATCTCCGCAGCTCTGACCCGCAATGCAACAGCTATCCATCCTGGCTATGGGTTTCTAGCGGAAAACGCTCGGTTTGCCGAAATTTGCGCCGACCATCAAATCGCCTTCATTGGCCCTACGCCAGAAGCCATGCAATCTATGGGCGATAAGTCTACCGCACGGGAGACCATGAAACGCATTGGCATCCCCACGGTTCCCGGTAGCGATGGGCTTCTCAAAGATGATAAAGAAGCTCTGAAACTAGCCCGTGAGATCGGCTACCCCGTCATGATTAAAGCCACCGCTGGAGGGGGTGGACGAGGGATGCGATTGGTGAAAGGCGATGATGATTTATCGCGGATGTTTCTCGCGGCTCAAGGGGAAGCCGAAGCGGCCTTTGGCAACCCTGGACTATACCTAGAGAAATTTATTGAGCGTCCTCGCCATATCGAGTTTCAGATTTTTGCTGATTCCTACGGTAATGTGATTCATCTGGGCGAGCGCGACTGCTCGATTCAGCGACGACATCAGAAACTCTTAGAAGAAGCCCCCAGCCCTGCTCTGACTCCAGAACTGCGGGAGCAGATGGGCAATGCTGCGGTCAAAGTCGCCAAATCGATTCGTTATGTCGGGGCTGGCACCGTTGAGTTTTTGCTCGATAAGTATGGCAAGTTTTACTTTATGGAGATGAACACTCGCATTCAGGTAGAGCACCCTGTGACAGAAATGGTGACAGGGCTAGACTTGATCGCGGAGCAAATTCGTATGGCTCAAGGCGATCGGCTGTTGCTCACTCAGGATGAGGTTGTTTTGCGAGGCCATACGATTGAATGTCGTATCAACGCAGAAGATCCTGACCAAGGGTTTCGCCCCCACCCTGGACGCATTAGCGGCTATCTCCCCCCTGGTGGCCCCGGCGTTCGGATGGATTCTCACGTCTACACAGACTATGATATTCCGCCCTATTACGACTCTCTGATCGGCAAGTTAATCGTGTGGGGGAGCGATCGCCCAGCAGCGATTCGTCGAATGAAGCGAGCCCTACGCGAATGCGCGGTAACGGGGCTACCCACGACGATTGGTTTTCACCAAAGAATCCTAGAAAATCCTGCATTTCAGGCAGGCGAAGTCTACACAAACTTCGTAGAACAAATGATGAGCCAGGAAAATTGATTGCTCGCTCCACGGTCGTCCTGGTTCCCAGTCGTCCTGGTTCCCACCCGTTCTGGTTCACGGTTGCCCTGGCTCCCGGTTGCTCTGGGTTCAGGCTATATTCTCACACTCGGTTCATCATGGTAAGAATACCTTGCTGACCCAGAAAAATCTCGCGAGCAAGGCTAAGAATTCCAACCCAAACGATGGGCGTGATGTCTACACCTCCTAGGGGAGGGATGACTTTTCGCAGCGGAATGAGGAAAGGCTCTGTGGGCCATGCCACCAGATTGAACGGCAGCTTATTGAGGTCAGCTTGAGGATACCAGGTCAAAACGATTCGCAAGATAAACAGCAGAATCATTAAGCCTAAGAATAGACCTAGAGAGAGATTGGTGATTCCGAGAGGAGACATCGCTAGCATGGGTGCGGTCATAGATCAGAACGGTGATAGATAGGGAGCAATGAAATGAACGGATAGCGGTGAAAAGTTACATTTCGCAATATTCCTTTAACCTAATCTTATCGCTGAAGCTCTCCTTTTGAAAGAGCTTAGACTCGTGCTCTTCACCCAAACTCAACCCAGGATGGAGCGATCGCATTCACAGCACATACTTCTCAAGATTAGGCATCTCGGAGTAATATTAAAGATACACAAAGTTATTTAAACGGTTTCAAGAACATGACACCTTCTCTAGCTAATTTTCTATACAGTCTGCTTGCCGGGGCGGCGATCATTGTGATTCCAATTGTTGTTGGCCTAGTATTCGTTAGCCAAAAAGATAAAGTCACTCGTCGCGGCTAGAGCACGACTGCTGTTTATCAGCGCTTGAATTTTTTGATCTTAAAAGATTGGATGGTCTCATTTCTTTGGAGGCCATCCATTTTAGTTTGGAGGCTTAATCTTTTCCAAATATTAGAGCTTGGGTAACCCGTCACTCCGTGTGAGATTAGCCGGAAACAGCTCTTAGTCATGTCTTTCAGCGTTGCAAGAGTCCACGCTGTCGGTAGTCGGCGATCGCATCAGCAAGAGATTCACGTAAAGGGCGAAACGTCAGACCTAGCTCGGTTTGGGCTCGCGTGTTGGTAAACCGCATGGGCGATCGCGCCAGACGCACCCCCGTTAGAGGAGCCTGGGGCGGTTGATGAGTGATGGTATCTGCAATCAACTCTTGGATGGTACTGACCGTTAACGCCAGCCAATAAGGAATGCGCTGCTTAGGCATCGGTAAGCCTGTGAGGCGTTCTAGATGGGCTAAGAGTTCGCCGAGCTGGAGGTTGACATTGCCTAAGATATAGCGCTCTCCTGGGGTGCCTTTTTCCGCTGCCAAGATGTGCCCTAGCGCAACATCACGAGCATCAACCACATTGAGCGTGCTGTTGAGATAGGCCGGATAGGTGCCATTCAAAAAGCCCAGCATCATGCGCGTGGGTGGAGTAATGCGGCGATCGCCCGGGCCTAACGGCACTGTCGGATTAACAATCACGACAGGCAAACCCTGTTGGGCTGCGGCAAAAGCTTCCTGCTCAGCTAAAAACTTTCCTCGACAATAGGCTCCTGCCATATCGTCTAGCGTCAACTGCACAGATTCATCCGTGTCAGCATCTTTAGGCTTTTCAAACGGTGACTGCTTGCGCACGCTCTTGAGAATCGACTCCGTGGAGCAGTGAACCACACGCCCAACTCCTGCTTCCATCGCCGCCTGCATCACGTTACGGGTTCCGGTTTGGTTGATAACTGTGAAGTCTTGCTTGTGAGGCGACCAAAGCCCCGCATTGGCGGCCAAGTGAAAGACGTGATCGGCTCCCTGCATGGCTTGGGTGACCGCAGGGCGATCGGTAATCGATGCGGTGATATATTCAACCCCATCTTGTCGATGCTGAGGCTGGGCAAGGTCGAGAATACAAACCTCTTTGCCCCGTTCTAGAAGCAAGTTGACAAGATGGTGACCGATAAACCCCAGGCCACCTGTGACTAAACAACGCTGTCCCATAACTGCTTGAGTGGTCGATTGAACTTGAGATCTGAGCCTGAAGGGTTTGACGTGCGATCGCTCTCTACTTTTGAGAAAATAGTTCAAGAGAACTAGTGATAGTCTCGCAAAATAAAGCAGGCATCTGATGAGTCTAGCCTCACTCAGAATGCCTGCTCTTAACCCAGGAAACCCTTACGAAAACGGAGTGAACGTAAGGGTTTCCGCCTATCGTTTTGAGCGCGATGTCTAAATTGATTTAGAGCTTTCCGTATTGGCGCTAATTACAGAGCGCTCTAAAGTTAGCGCTAATTACAGAGGGCTGACTTAGATATCACGCTCGCTCAGCTCAGCCGTCATATGGTCAAAGGGCTGATCAACAAAGCTCGTGTCTGTCATCCCAGCTTCTGTCAACTGCTCTTTCAGCATATCTTTCATGATTTGGATGCCGATTACCGTGGGTGCAATGGGCACACCCAAAGAATTGTAGGTCTCCCGCAATCCTTGCAGAACTCGCTCATCTAACACGTCCATGTTGCCTGCAATCATGGCGTATGTCGCATAACGCAAGTAGTAATCCATATCTCGGAGGCAAGCTGCATAGCGACGTGTGGTGTATGCGTTGCCGCTTGGTCGAATCAGCTCGGGTACTTGCTCAAACAGCCTGGATGCAGCCTGCTTCACAAGCGCCGCAGCATTTGCATTGACGATGCTAGCAGCCTGGACTCGCGCCATCCCAGAGTCAAAATAGGCCTTGAGAGTATCTACTGCATCTCTATCCAGATATCTGCCTGTAGCATCATAGGTACGGATCAGGCTTGTCACTGCATCCCGCATTCGATTTTTCTCCCAGTAATATCTATTATGAGTTGCGATTGAATTGCGATTGACATCGCGTTGAAGGGCATAGCCCTAATCGGTGCTGTTGAGCCCATGCAACTTCGCGGTAATCTCGCAGCACTCAATTCGCCAAAGCCTTATGAAAAGGTGAATATTCAGTTATTTAGCTTATCATGGAGCGCTCGACCTATCTGCTGAAACCGGCCAAATCTAGAGGCTTGAAGCATTAAGTTTTATGTGCTCGACACCAACGAAGTTATCTCCCAGGGTTGAAAGGGCTGGCCTGTTTTTCATTGTGTAACCTTCTATACAAAATCTGTATAGACCTGTCTCTAGGATCGTTCAGGTGTTATGGAACCCAGACTTTAACTATTGCCAAGCCTTAGTTTGCTCAGGCGGTGAAACGCGTGGGGTGAGGTAATAGCAATAAGTCAGGCCCATGGGTAGACCACCCAATTGCTAGTCGGAGGTGAGGATAGGGGGGATGCAGTGCGACTTAAAGGGTCTTGTAGAAGCGAAAGTCGGCTAAGGTTGTGCGATCGCCCGCCAAATCTTTGCTTCTCCCACTGGCTAGTATGGCTTAATCCAGAGATTTCAGACGTGAAGGAGTAGTTCATGGCAACCCCATCAGAGATCTTGAAGAAGATCGAAGACGAAAATATTCAGATGATTGATCTGAAGTTCATCGATTTACCCGGCATTTGGCAGCATCTGACCGTACACAGAAGTCAGATCGATGAGAGCAGCTTCACCGAAGGCGTAGCGTTTGATGGCTCCAGCATTCGAGGTTGGAAGGCCATTAACGAATCAGACATGGCAATGGTGCCTGATCCAGATAGTGCTTGGATCGATCCGTTCATGGCTGAGCCAACCCTCAGCATGATCTGCACAATTCAAGAGCCTCGGACAGGCGAGCTTTATGCGCGCTGTCCTCGGGCGATCGCCTACAAGGCGATTGATTACCTCAACGCCTCAGGCATTGGTGACACGGCCTTTTTTGGCCCCGAAGCTGAATTCTTCATCTTTGACGATGTCCGCTTCGACCAAAACGAGCATTCAAGCTATTACTACGTTGACAGCATTGAAGGCCGCTGGAATACAGGTGCAGAGGAAGAAGGTGGAAACAAGGCTTACAAGCCTCGCTACAAAGAAGGCTACTTCCCCGTTTCGCCTACCGATACGTCTCAAGATATGCGAACTGAGATGCTGCTCTCCATGGCGAATCTTGGAGTGCCCATTGAGAAGCATCACCACGAAGTGGCCACAGGCGGTCAGTGCGAGTTAGGCATCAAGTTTGGCAAGCTAGTCGAAGCCGCTGACTGGCTCATGATCTACAAATATTGCATCAAGAACGTGGCTAAAAAGTACGGTAAAACCGTCACCTTTATGCCTAAGCCGCTGTTTAACGACAACGGTTCTGGGATGCACACCCACCAGTCCATCTGGAAAGATGGTCAGCCGATGATGGCAGGGGATGGTTATGCAGGGCTGAGCCAGACTGCACTCTGGTACATCGGCGGCATTCTTAAGCATGCACCCGCGCTGTTGGCCTTCACCAACCCCACAACCAACTCTTATAAGCGGTTGGTGCCTGGGTTTGAGGCTCCGGTAAACTTGGCCTATTCTCAGGGGAACCGCTCGGCTTCTGTGCGAATTCCTCTCTCTGGCGACAACCCCAAAGCGAAGCGGCTTGAGTTTCGCTGTCCTGATGCGACATCGAACCCTTACCTGGCATTTTCTGCAATGCTGTGTGCTGGGATCGACGGCATCAAGAACCAAATTGACCCTGGCGAGCCTCTGGATGTAGACATCTATGACCTCAGCCCCGAAGAGCTGGCGAAAATTCCTTCTACGCCTGGTTCTTTGCTAGATGCCCTTAAGGCTCTTGAAGCTGACCACGAGTTTCTCACAACGGGAGGCGTCTTCACTGATGACTTCATCGGCAACTGGATCACCTATAAGCTCGACAGCGAAGTGAACCCCATGCGTCTGCGTCCTCATCCTTATGAGTTTGCTCTCTACTACGACTGCTAGAGCTATGGCCGAGGAAATTCATTCGCTGACAAGCCTGAGACAGCCATGAATGAACCTGTCTTATAGGAGCGGGAAGTTAAACTTCTCGCTCCATTTTTTTGACCTACAGTGAACGGCTGAGTAGGGCTGAGAGCGAGACGACAGCATCCCCATGCTTGATCAGCGATGGAGACTATGATTCCTTATTCATCGTTCGGGCACGTCGAGGGCGGCAGGGTGAGCCGTAGCAGACTTGGCCTTCAGGCATATCTTTGGTGACGAAGCTCCGCGCACCGATAACAGCATTGGCACCGATATCAACTCCAGGTGCAACAAAACAGTCTGTCGCGACCCAAGCACCATTGCCGATGTCGATGGGAGCCACTTGCAGCCCAAATTGCTGATATTGGATATCGTGACTGCCCGTGCAGAGATAGGACTCTTGAGAGACAACGCAGTGACAGCCTAAAGTAATGGGGGCAAGGCTGTAGAACACGACATCGTCCCCAATCCAGCTATGGTCGCCTATCGTCACCTTCCACGGATAGGTAAATCGAGCCGTTGGACGAATCACGACTCCCGTTCCGATGGTTGCTCCAAACAGCCGCAATAATGCTGCTCGAACGGAATTCATGGGGTGAGGGCTGAGGGGAAAGACAATCGCCTGAACGAGCCACCACAGCATGACGATCAAGCCTGAGCGCCCTCGATCAAAGCCCGACGGGTCGTAGCGGCTCAAGTCAACCCACGGCGGGTCATCTAGCGCAGGGCGATCGCCCCTTGTTTTCAATGCTTGATCTTGATGTTCCGACTCTTCAGGTTTCGCAACAGCACCCTTGTCACTGGGTTCAATCAACGCTTCAGAGAATGCGGCATCGGTGAATGAAGAGTCGGTCATAGGGCTTAGGAGTCAAATACTCAAAAATGCGAACGTAAAAATGCGACCGTGATGACGCGAAAACTGCGGTACAAACGTCAGGCATGACCAGTAATTGGACTCACCCTATGCCCAAACTGGTTTCCTGAACTGGTTTCCTGAACTGGTTTCCTGAACTGGTTTCCTGAATGGGCTTCCTGAACCGTGCTTCTCCGCCTCTTATCACGGTTCAGCTGTCACGGCTATATCGGCTGAACAGGGCGCTCAGGATCAAGCTGAGCTGAGACTGGCGATCGCTCGACGGCCTGATTCACGAGAGTAAACACCGTCAACTCAGGCGGACAAAAGCACCGACCTGGGGGGTAGGTTCCCAAGCCTCGGTTGACATAAAGTTTGTTGCCCTGCACCGTATGCAGCCCTTGCGCCCACTCCCAATGCCTAACCACGCGGTAACAGTCTTCTCGCATGTAGGGAACCCAGCGGCGGAGCGATCGCGGCACATAGCGACGCACCCGCTGATACCAGGTGGGAAGCGGCCCCAGACCCGGAATGACGATCTGTCCACCGTGAGTGTGCCCAGAAATTTGTAGATCGACGCGCCAGGGCTGGAGGCAGGTTGCACTATCTGGGTTGTGAGAAAGCACAATCCGAGGAATATCGGATGGGATCGAGTCCATCACTGGGTCGGGGTCAAATTCTCTCGACCACAGATCGGCTAATCCGACGAGTGCCAGTCGATCGCCTAAGGGATAGGCAACCTGATTCCACAACACATGAATGCCAACAGCGGTAAAGGCATCGGTGATGGTCTGCCGCGCATAGTGGGGCACGATATCGTGATTGCCGAGAATCGCGTAGACGCCAACCTTGCTGTGTAGATGTTGGAGTCGCTGAGCCAGCTGAGCGACTGGCGTTGGGTCGTCTGTGACATGGTCTCCCGTGAGAACGACGAGATCAGGTTCAACCGCATTGCTGGCGGCGATCGCCTGGTCAAGCAACTGGTTTGAGAGGCGCAGCCCATCATAGTGAAGGTCAGAAAGTTGAGTGATTTTGAGCCCTGCCAGATGGGAGGGCAGATCTAAAATCGGAATCGTCAACCTGTCGATGCTAAGGGAACCGGAAAGAAGTTTGTGCATAGATTTGTGCATAGAACGGTCAACTACACCACGAACTTATAGACTACCAATCCCTCTTAAAAACAGACGTGCTGACGAAAACCTGAAGAACACCTGTAACGCTTCAAGTTCGTTATGATGGATAGCCTAAGGTCACATTAACGACTGATGCTGACCTCAGAGCCACCACTTCCGCCGATTTCTCATTCGTGATGCGGCTCTGAAATTAGAGCAATGGTTTTAATCTTGAATCAAGAATTTTGATGCAAGAATCTTGATTTGCGGTTAGGCATCGATTACCGTTAGGCACTGCAGGGGGAAACGAAGATGAAACGGTTTCGGTCAGACTGGCATCGGACGTTTGTTCACCCCATTTCTAAAATTTTTGTGAGTGCAGTCGGTGAACTAAGTGGCCTAGGGCGGCGGCGGCGACCCCTCCGAGACGGGAGTCTGGCCGCAGCTTTGGCAGAGCGCGATCGCCTCTCCCAAGAGATGCAAGATCTGGTGCAGTATACCGACGCCGAAATCGAGCAACTCAAGCAAACGATCGAGCATCTTCGCTACGAACGTGATGCTCTGCAAATGCAGGTGTGGCTCCTCGAAGAGCAAGTCGGACAAGATGCTTCTGTGCCGTTGCCAGAAACTGCCGAAGCGACGGTGACGCCATCATCTTTAGAGCCTAATCCGATTGCTTCAGCGCTAGCTTCTGACTTAGCCGATTTGGATGTGGCGAATTCAGATTTAGCCGATTCTCGGCTGGCGCAATCTGATGCTTTGATCGGTTCAGAGGCTAGTTCTGATCTGACTCATCAAGAAATTCATATTGTCATCGGGCAAGATGCCTCTCAATCACAAGACGATGACGAGACTGCTCTAATCTCGATTCCACGCTTGGATCTATCAGGATTGCGATTAGCGCTGATTGGAGGGCATCCTTCCACCCGTCGGGGCGTGATTCAAGAACTTCAGCTCAACTATGGTCTGCGCCATGTGGTCGAAATTCCTCGCATGACGGAATCAAACACGAACCGCTCAAAAGTGAAATCTAAAATCGGGCGCTGTACCCTGGTCGTTTTAATTACGGGATACATGAGCCATCGCCTCACAGAAATTGTCTACAGCCTCAAAGACGCGGGTTCATTGGCGGGAGAAGTGCTTCAGCTCAACTGCCGAGGCAAAAGTGGTGTGGTGCGTGAGATCTTAAACCATGTCACCCAAGCAGAAGGATAGTCGCGATCGCCTCTCTGAGCGGCGAGAATTTCAGGACGTACGTTCACTCTTCTCACACTCTTCTCAATGGCTTTTCAATAGATTTCCGTCCCCAGATGCTTCTCTATTCTGGGCGATCGCGTTACATTCCTAAATAGATTGCCTAAATAAATTGACGAGTACGATATAAAGTGACGTGAATTTAGCTATACAGAAGTACGGGCAGACTTCTCGGCAGATATTCGGCAGATATATAGAAGGAGGTTAGCGGATTGAACGGCTTGCCAGAACAGCGCATTTCCATTTCTATTTCGACGCTGCTGCTGATCCCCGCCATGATTTTGGCAGTGGTTATTTTATGGCAGTTGAGAGGGCTGGTCGTCCTGCTGATGATTTCGCTGGTGCTGGCTTCTGCGATCGCCCCCATTATCGATACTGCCGAGCGTTGGCGGGTTCCTCGCTGGCTATCGGTAATTTTGGTCTATTTGACCTTGATTGCAGGGCTAACCGGAGCCGGACTGCTAATCGGCCCTACTGTATTTGAGCAGATTCAGCGCCTGATTCGGCAGGTTCCGATTTCTCTCAGCAATTTTATCTCTGCCCTCGAAAGCTGGGCCATTAATCAGAGCGACACTCGGCCTGAGTTGGTCAATGATTTGTTTAACCAGGTCATCGATGTGCAAGGGGTCACGAGTTGGGCCGTGCGCTCGACTCAAAAATTACTGGTGCGCTCTGTTGGCCTCACCACAGAGATTGCTGGAGGAGTGTTTAGTGTTGTGCTATCGCTGTTTTTGTCGGGCTATATGTTGGCCGATAACGAAAAGCTGAAGCGTAGCCTGACCCGCCTGTTTCCGAAGCCGTGGGACGATCGCCTCGCCGCTCAGTTTGCACCCATTGGCAAGCGAATCGGTAGCTACATTCGAGGTCGAATTCTCGTGTCGGCTATTTTAGGGGTTTTCATCACCACGGTCTTGAGCCTGGTCGGCCTGTCTGACTTTGCTTTGGGTTTAGGGGCGATCGCCGCCGTCACGAACCTAATTCCCTTTATTGGCCCGGTGTTGGGTGCCATTCCGGCCTTGGTGGTTGCAGTGTCGCAAGGCTGGTGGGTGTTTTTGTGGGTGTTTATTCTGTTTATCATTGTCCAGAATGTGGAGACCTATGTGCTCGACCCGCTTTTGGTCGGCTCATCGGTGGGCATTCATCCGATGTATCAGCTCCTCGCCGTGATTGGAGGAACCCAGGTGCTAGGCATTTTGGGAGCGCTGATTGTGCCGCCTTGGGTTGCAGGGTCAGCGGTGTTAGTTGACAATCTCTACTTGCAGCCTAAACTCATGGCCGAACGGAAAGCCTCAGGCAAAGGAAAAGCGCCTGACCTTTCGACTCCGCCCAGTGCTGAGTCGGTCACGGTGGGTTGATTGGGGCATGAGTCTTACAAGGTGGATGCGTCTTCACTCGCGATGCAGCTCGCTGACGATGATCTCGGCAAGGCGAGCCGCCGCCCCAGCTTCGCCACGGGCTTGGCGGAGGCGATCGCTCATTTCCTTCAGTCGTTTGGGCTGATCTAGATAGAGCAACACTTCGGCAGCAATCTCTTCAGCCTGCAATTCTCCAATGCGTTCGGGCACGATTTCTTCTCCCGCCCAGATATTGGGCCATGCCAGCAGCCGTTTTTTTCGTAAAAACCAGCGGTTAATCAGCGTCGCAAATAGGCTACCCACTCCTGGAAGGTTGGCTAAGAGGCCAGGAACACCGTCCCAGGCTTTCATCGCATCAATCTGCTGGGTCGGCATTAACACGATCATCGGCACCGCGAGAGAGCCAAGTTCGGCTGTGTTTGCACCTATGCTGGTCACACAAATCTGGCACTGACGCAGCAGAGAATAGGCTGGAAAGGTTGGGTGTAGCTCGATCGCCCATCCCTGGGGATGCTTCAGATACGCAATGGGTTGAGCGATCTGCGCTGGAGATTCTGAAATGGACGAGTTTTCGACGTATTCTGCTTCGATGCCTCCCAACTTGGAAAGGATCGGGTTAGTTTTGGCGATCGCAAATTTAGCTAAATCTTGAGGCTTCAGGGTCGGAGCCACGGGGATCACAAATCGAGTCTGGGGACGCTGCTGGTAAATGTGGTGGGCGATCGCCAGACACAGCGGCATTCCTTGCGCTAGTTTTGCAGGTTTTGAACCGGGCAAAAATCCAACGGTGTCCTGTTCGGTTGGCTGATCCCCAGCAACGTTAGAGACTGAATCTTCTGTACTCGCGACATTGGCACTCGCGACATCGGCACTCGCGACATCGGCCATCAGGTCTCCAACGACGGTGAACTTGTGGGCATACCGTGCGGCAGCCTGCCGAATGAGTGGCGCATTCATGACCCCGTAGCGATCGCCCCAGCGATGCCAGCGGGTCTCCCATTCGCCGTAGATTACCGTGCGGTAGCCCAGCCGCTTGCCAATCACAATGGGATAGAGCTGATCTCCGCCTAAAAATACGACCACGCCGCGATCGCGCCAGTCCCAGTGTTGCTCGGTCTTGCCAAACAACAGGAACGGGAAAAAAGCACGGGCGGGCTGAATGCGGTCGATGCCAGAATATCGCTGGGCGATCGCTACCTCTTGGCCGCTGGCATTGGGGCAGGGAGACAGCACCAGAGAAATCCGCGCCTGTTCTTTGTTATCGCCCAAGCGCGATCGCAGCGCATTGACAACGGGCCTTACCCATGTAGTCAACTCGCCTGGGCCATTCGACAAAATCACAATATCAACGGGCGCGCAATCAGTCGGCACAAAATCAACAGGCTCAGCCATTTCAGCACTCCAGCAGGTTCTGTTGATTCATTATTTCAGAATTGCCAGCTCCCGATCACTGCTGCACAAAAAGGGAAGCGGGTGAACCCACTTCCCTTTATTTCCAAATTTTTATTGAGCCAGAGGCACTCGCCACCGTTGGCGATCGCGCTGAATCCTCTCAATTCGATGAGCTTCAGCGCGATCTGCCGCTAGACTAAACGCCATTTATACGTCGTAAACGCGACATTCATCCGCATCAGGATTTTCGTCACAGTAGGTTTCAAAGCTATTCTTAGGAGCATTTTGCCGCTTGTGGGCGATCGCCGCCTGAATCTCTTCAACCTCATCCCATGCATTGGCGCAGTCAGACGATTCTGAATTTGCCGAACATGCCGTGTGGGCGTTGTCTAACGCACGCTGTAGGTTTTCGTCGATATCAAAGGCTGTGGGTTTTGCTACGGTGTAAGCCATAAATTTATCTCCTTCATCACAATGAGTCGTACTTGGATAGCTCTTATTTAGATCGCCTGATTGGGTCGCTCTAGTTCACGAGGTTTCACTCATCGGCATTCGTGAATAGAACAGTCATCAAGCTGTCGTTCTCAAATTCTTGCTCAAATTCTTGCTCAGTGCTGTGGTTGAGTCTGCAATCTGAGTTTGCAATACTGCCTTTTGCAAATACTCTTTATTGCGAATACTTTTCACAAGTACCTTTTGCAAACACATGCACATCGCGTCTTCTACGCCTACTCTATCGTTCATGTCTAAGAGATGTGTAGTGAGGAAACCCTTACCCCAGCAGGAATCGATGGCTGTAAGCGTGGCGATCGTCTGTGAATACTAGACCTCAGCCATCAATGAAAAAAAGCTAAAGGATTTTGATGCGCTAAGGTTGTTAGGGCGATCGCGCAATATGCTGCCACACTTTTCAACACAGCGTTACAGCCGTTTACCTTCAGTCATTTTCAGAACTAACAGGTTTTGCTTCAACAAAGATTTTTAGGAATTCAAATCTGTTATGTTGGCATTCCACAACGCCGCAACAGAGTTTCTATCCCAGTTGGGTTCTCCGAACAAGACAACATTTCTTGAGCTGCTATCTGTCGCTGTAACTACAGCTGCAACCCCCAACTTTAGGCCAGCGCAACATCCCTTCCGTCAGCAATAGAGTGGAGTAGTTTATCGGTAAACAGCAGGGGTCTAAGCTTCAGTCGGAGGATGGGTGCTGTGCCAGTGGCGAGCGATATCAGCTCGACGGCAGATCCAAACCTTTTCATGCTGCTGAACATAATCTAAGAATCGAGCCAGGGCAGCGGTGCGTCCCGGTTTTCCGGCTAAGCGACAGTGGAGCCCAATGCTCATCATCTTGGGCGTGGTTTCTCCTTCGGCATATAGCACGTCGAAGGCATCGCGCAGATAGGCAAAAAACTGATCTCCAGAGTTAAAGCCCTGGTAGGTCGCAAACCGCATGTCGTTGTTGTCGAGGGTGTAGGGAATCACGAGATGGGGCTTGCCGTAGTCGTAGTTCCAGTAGGGTAAGTCGTCGGCGTAGCTATCGGCATCGTAAAGAAACCCTCCTTCCTCTACCACGAGGCGGCGAGTATTGGGGCTAAGCCGTCCTTGATAAAAGCCGAGGGGGCGCGAGCCCGCAACCTGGGTGTGAATAGAGACGGCCTTGTGAATGTGTTCCCGTTCGAGGTCGATGCCCGCGTATTGATAATCAATCCAGCGGTAGCCGTGACTGGCGACTTCCCAATCGGCCTCTACCATAGCGGCGATCGCCTCCGGGTTGCGCTCCATCGCCATCGCGACCGCGTAGACCGTGAGGGGAAGTTGGCGATCGCGAAACAGCCGATAGAGTCGCCAAAACCCGGCTCGACTGCCGTACTCATACATCGATTCCATGTTGAGGTTGCGCACTCCCATCAGCGGCTGCGCCCCAACCGACTCAGACAGAAACGCCTCCGATGCTGGGTCACCATGCAAAATGCAGTTTTCGCCCCCCTCTTCGTAGTTGATCACAAACTGAACGGAAATGCGAGCCTGGTGGGGCCACTGGGCATGGGGAGGCGTTTGACCATACCCAATCAAGTCGCGAGGATAGGCAGATGTCGCAGATGTCATGGATGGAGAAGGTTTGGGGATAAACGTGTGGCAATGAGTGGTCAGAATATGAGTCAAGATTAGCCCATCTTTTAAGACTGGATTTTAGTTCGTGGATAGAAAATGGGCGATCCGCGTCATGACAACGGAATAACGAGTGAACCTTGCAACCGTGGCCCTTTTTAAAATGGCTGAAACCTCAAAATGGCTGAAATCTGAGGGAGAAATAGAGTCCGTCTTCCTGAAGTGAGTCTGAGTCGCTCTCTACGTCGATCAGGGGGATGCCGTAGTCGAGTCGAGCCACTAGATTAGAGCCGATGAGTAGCCGCAGCCCTAACCCTAGCCCTGCAATGGTGGAAGGATCGGGATCGACCGTGCGGTTGTTCCAGACTTTCCCAGCTTCGATGAATGGAGTCAGCTGCAATCGCTGTGGATTGCGCGTCAGCGGCAAGCGAAACTCGACCGAGCCGAGAACCCCATTGTCGGCAACGCGCTCGTTTTGGGCATACCCCCGCACGGTATCGACTCCGCCAATGCTGAACTGTTCTAACGACAGCAGCGAATCGGGAGTGAGCTGAGTGTTAATGCGAGTCACGACTAAATGGCGAGAAGAGAGCTGCTGCACCCACTGAAACTGGCCGACCCAGGTGAAAAACCGGGCATCGGTACCGCTATCGTTGACGGTGGCGTTGAAGGCATCAATCCCGACGCTAAACTGCGATCGCGCGGCGAACACCCGTCTCGATCCGCGATTGACCCAGTCTTGAAAGAAACGAATCACGGTCGCGTTTGACTGGCCATCTTCAGGCCCTTCTGAAAAAGAAAACGGAATGTCGTCCAAGATAAAGGTTTGGCGACGACGCAGATCAAACCCCACTCCTAAAGCCACTTCCGTTTGGGGCGATCGCACGATGGGCTGGCGAAAGTCGAGGGAATAGCTACGAGTTTCGCTCTCGATCTCCAAGTCTTCAAAGACAGCGTCAATGATTTGGCTTTGGCTGCTGTTGAACTGAAAACTCAGGGTTCCTTCCCGCGCATTGAGCGGCACCGACAGCCCCGCATTGAAAATATCGAGACCATCGGTGCGGCCATAGGAACCCGAAATGCGATCGCCAACGCCAATCAGGTTGCTGTAGCCCGCGCCGACGCTAACCTGAGCCGAGCCGATGCTGGGCGGACGGTAATTGTCACTGCCAATATTGGCGGTAAAGGGAGACGGCTCATCGACTTCGACGAGGAGAACGTTTTGACCGGGCGTCGTGCCTGCGGTGAGTTCGGCGTTGACCTGGCTAATAAACGGATCAAGCTGAAGCAGCTGCAAGGCTTCGAGTAAATCGTCTTGGTCGAGGGGAGTCTCTGTGGCTAGGGCGAGGCGATCGCGCACATAGCTTCGCTGCAAATAACGAGTTCCGCCGACTTGAATCTCTTCAACCGAACCCTCAACAATCTGAATCGTGACCGTGCCGTCGTTGAGCACTTGGTTACTCGGCAAAAAAGCTCCCGATGTGACGTAGCCCGCATCTACATAAAGCTGAGTGATTTGCGATCGCAAGATGAGCAGTTCATCAAATGTCACCTGACGATTGTTGTATTCAGAAATTAGCCCATCAATTTCATCGTGCAGAACTGTATTGCCAACAACATCAATCTGATCAACTAAAAAGCTTACGTTAGAAACAGATGGCTCTTGCAAACGATTGTCTAACTCTGGAATATTGAGAGACGGAGCTGGCTCGTCGGGAACCTCATTTTGCTCGGGTGCGGGGAGATCAGACGGTCGTTCTGGAATGGTTTGGTCGTCAATGCGATCGGGTAGCTCTGGAGCAAGATCTAAAGGGAGATCTGAGGGTACCGATTGGGCGATCGCCCGCAATTCTGAGCTGATAAGCAGAACGGCGATCGCACTGCTAGCGACGAAGAACTTAACCCATTGCAGGCTGATTTGAACCATAGGGGGCTTGAGATAGAGGGGCGTTAGTTTCAACCAAGACGGTCATGCTTGGTTTACCACATCTCAGAGTACTGATATTCACGGTTTGACACAAGCGATTTTGAGAGCACTACCGTCAAACTTACGGTTTTGTCTGAATTCTAAGTGCTCCCTCCTGGGGGTGGGGGTGTGGTATCTCCAACGGCTTTTCCATCCGCACAGTTTGTGGATGATTCTAATAGAAACTGGTGCGATAGTTCTGACGATGGAGTGGCGATCGCACCCGCAGAAAAGCTAATCGTTTCTGTTACCAATAGACCGAGAAAAAGAACTGTAAAAGCAAACCGTTTCATGATGCACTCTCCTAAAGTTTCGGGGTTCAGGTTGCTTCAAAACCTTCATCCTTACGATAGGAAATATGCCTATTTGATTCACGCTCAATTTACGACAACTAAGCTTCCGGCTTCAGCCAAATTGAGTGACGCGATCGGGCGATCGACCTTGCAGTTTTCTGTAAATGCAAAGCTTACCGACCTGAAGTCCGAAGCTGGTTGACTTGCTCAAGCGAAAGAGCGGTCATCTCGGCAACCTGTTCTATGGTCATTCCATTCGCTAACAAATTTTGGACGACTCGTTGAATTTGCTGCTCAGCTTGGTTTGCACGTTGACGCTCTTGTTCTTCAGGAGTGAGGAGCAGTGAACCATCGGTGGTAGCCCAGCGCAGCCAGGTTGCCTCGATGCCTTTGAACGCACCGCGCCATCGGATCAGGCTTAGCCGCAAAGACTGACTCTCAAGACGCTCATTCTCTGGGGCGATCGCCATATAGGCATTGCCCTGGAGTCGAAATCCGGCCCAGTCTTCTGGATTATCAGGGTCGTACCAAAAATATTCTGGGACGTGAAGTTGAGCCTCATAGATTTGCTTCTTGCTGGTTTTGTCGGTTTCAGCCGTGCTAGCTGACAATAGCTCAATCACCACATCAGGAGTTTTCCCTTCTTCCCAACACACCCAACTGCGACGCTCCCCTTTCGGTACTCCCAGCACCACAAAAACATCAGGCCCCTTGAAGTCGCGCCGACGAATCTGTTCAAGGCTGTAGTAGACAAACATATTGCCACCCACATAACCATCGGCTCTAGTCTCCAGCCAAGGCAACAAGGCGTTGATGAGTAGTTCCATCTGAAACTGATGACGCTGGCTTTCCATCGGTTCTCCGTCACTGTCGGGAATCTGAGTCTGGGTTGGCGGCAGCGAAAGATTCAGTCCTGGAATGTTGGGTGGCGAGGATGTCATAGCAATGGATTAGGTGCTTTTCTTCTTATCTTGCGCCAAGTTGTCTGGATTGGAGAACTCATCGACAAGCATGGCTCAACACTAGCTCTCCAGTCGGAAGCTGATAGACCCCTTGGGGTTCGATGATCGGATCGCCCGGTTGCCAGGTTGAACGGTCGCTGTCTTCGGGAACGGTTTGAACCTCTCCAGTGGGATAAGCGGATGAAGTCTCCCCCGGACGTTCGGGCAAACCGCCTGCTCCTGTGATTACAAAGGTGCTGCTGCCATCTTCGTTTTGAACCACGCAGCTATTGGCGATCAGATCTTCGGTGTTGATGAGGCTTTCGGGCAGGTCGTTGAGGCTGTTTTGAATGAAGTTGACATCGGGCAGAAGTACTGTACCTGAAACGGCACCGGAGGCGTTGATATCGACGCGATCGTTGTTGTCGAGGGTGGACGGGTCGGCGTTGAGAGAGGCTGGAGTGAAGCTTTCGCCGAAGAAGGCGGGGGTGTCGAGGGTGACGTTGCCGCCGCGACCGTCGGCGGAGAAGGCGAGGATGTCGCTGTCGTCGAAGGCAAGAATCCACGCTCCTCGAATATCAATGTTGCCCCCATCGTTTTGGCTGCTAGTCGTAATATCGCTATCACCCTGAAGTAGCACTTGCCCAGATCCAAATCCGTCTCTGGTGTTAATCGCAATGTTGCCACCTGAAGATTGAAAGGCTTCTGTCACAACCTCACCATTTACCATTTCCAATCGATCGCTCACATTAAGCGTAATATCTCCTGCAAGTCCTTCGCCCTCACTCTGGGTAACAATAGCACCACCATTAAGCAGTTGAAGATTTGAGGTCGTTACCTGAATAGAACCTCCATCACCAATGGAGTTTTCTGTTTCAGTGTTAGCAAAAATGCCGCTTGACCTCCCTTGGTTTACGATGACATCACTGATGCGATCGGAAACATCGGGCAACTGCACATAGGCTCGGGCTCGTTCTATTCGATCGCCAAAGTCAGAATCGAATCCGTCAATAACTATGTCACCTGAAACATCTAGAGTGATTTGTCCGGCATTGCCTGAATTACGAGTATTGGTAACAATTTGACCACCCTCAAAAAGGTCAAGGCTATCAGCGTTAATAGTGATATTTCCTGCATTTGAAGGATTAAAGGTGCTCGCAACAATGATCGCTCCATCTTCAATTCGGAGGCTTCCTGTATTAATGCTGATATTGCCTCCTCGGCCCCATGCTTCTCTTTCTGTCAAAGTCAAAATTCCACTAGAGAATCCACTGATGTTAGTACCAGAAAAGACGATAGACTCTACAACTCGGATTTGAATGTTTCCCGCTTGCCCACGTCCACCGTTTAAGGTCTCCCCCTGAGCATCTTGTAACGCTTGTTGAGGTCTCGCTACGACTGCTGCAATCTGACTACCATCTTCAACGGAGAGATTGTTTGCTCGAATTAAAATGTCCCCCGCATTACCTCGTCCACCTGGAAGAATACTGCTGGAAATTCCACTAGTGAGTTGACTATTCTCTTCGCTAGCACCACTGATGCTAATCGTCCCGGTAACGTCGAGTCGAATGCGCCCTGCATTTCCTTCACCTGCCGTAGTCGTTGATAAAAATGCTGCATCCAAAACCTCTAGAGATGTTGTAGTAATCCTAATATCTCCACCATCTCCTACCGCTCCAGCCTCAACAGTGCTTCCGACAGTGCTTCCGGCCACGCTAACTGTACCGACCTCAGAGGTGCCCGCAAAAGTAGTGCGATCGCTTGCCTCAATTACAACACTACCTGCATTCCCCTCACCAAAAGTGCTGGCCGATAGCCCTGCCCCATTGAGTACCTCTAAGATTCGGGTCGTGATCTCAATATCGCCACCATCCCCCATGGCTCCTGCTGCAACCGAACTTAAGGCCGCACTGGAAAATACACCATCACCAGAGGTGCCCGTAAAAGTGGTGCGATCGCTTGCCTCAATCACAACACTACCTGCATTCCCCTCGCCAAAGTTACTGGTCAGTAGCTGTGCCCCGTCTAGCACCTCCAGCGTCAGAGTCTTAATCTCAATATTGCCACCATCACCGATGGCTCCCACTGCAACCGTACTAAAAGCCCCACTGCGAAATACACTATTATCGTCAGAGGTACCCTCAAAGGTGACGCGATCGTCCGCCTCAATCAGTACACTACCCGCATTCCCCATGCCTCCAGTACTGGCTGATAAACGTGCTCCGTTGAGGACTTCCAGGGTTGTGGTCGTGACCTCAATATTGCCGCCATCGCCGATGGCTCCTGCTTCGACCGTGCTAAAGGCCGCACTGGAAAATACACCATCATTAGAGGTGCCCTCAAAGGTGACGCGATCGTCCGCCTCAATCAGTACACTACCCGCATTCCCCATGCCTCCAGTACTGGCTGATAAACGTGCTCCGTTGAGGACTTTCAGGGTTGTGGTCGTGACCTCAATATTGCCGCCATCGCCGATGGCTCCTGCTTCGACCGTGCTAAAGGCCGCACTGGAAAATACACCATCATTAGAGGTGCCCTCAAAGGTGACGCGATCGATGGCAGTAATTTTAACCCCCCCAGCATCACCCTCGCCGAAGGTGTTGGCTAATAGTTGCGCCCCATTGAGCACTTCTAAGGTAGTGGTGGTGATGATAATGTCGCTGGCATTTCCTACTGCACCAGCCTCAACGGAGCTTACGGCTGCGCTTCTAAATACGTCATCATTAGAGGTGCCCTCGAAGCGGACGTGATCAGTGGCAGTAATTTCAATCCTCCCAGCATTACCCTCACCCCCGGTGCTGGCATTTAGTGCTGCCCCGTTGAGTACTTCTAGAGTGGTAGTGTCGATGATTATATCGCCGCCATTACCCACCGCATTTGGCCCAACGATGCTAAAGACGTTCGTCCCTTCAAAGGTGACACGTTCGCTGGCGTTAAGCTGCACCTCTCCAGCATTGCCCTCGCCCGCGGTGCTGGCATTTAGTGTTGCCCCATTGAGTACTTCTATGGTTGCCGTATTAATGACGATATTGCCGCCATTGCCCACCGCATTTGGCCCAACAACGCTTGCGGCCGCGCTTCTAGATGCACCATTATCGGAGGTCCCTTCAAAGGTGACACGGTCACTGGCATTAAGCTGCACCTCTCCAGCATTACCCTCGCCCGCGGTGCTGGCATTTAGTGTTGCCCCGTTGAGTAATTCTAGGGTGGTAGTGTCGATGATTATATCGCCGCCATCACCTGCCGCATTTGATCCAACGAGGCTCAGGGCTCCGCTTATAAATACGCCATCGCCAGAAGTGCCTTCAAAGGTGACGCGATCGCTAGCGTTAATCTGCACCTCCCCAGCATTGCCCTCACCGAAGGTGCTCGCTGCTAGTTGTGCTCCATCAAGTACCTCTAAGATGGTAGTGTCGATGATGATATTGCCGCCATCACCCACTGCATCAGGCTCAACGCCGCTCACTATAGAGCTTCTCAACGTTCCATCGTCAGAGGTGCCCTCAAAGGTGACGCGATCAGTAGCATTAATCTGCACCTTCCCAGCGTTGCCCTCTCCCAAGGTGGTGGCTGCTAGTTGTGCTCCGTCTAACACCTCTAGGATGGTGGTGTCGATGATGATGTTGCCGCCATCACCTTCCGCATTCGCCTCAACAGTGTTCAAGATTCCACTGCCAAACCCACTAACCTCAGACGAGCCGTCAATAGTGACGCGATCGGTAGCATTAATTTGCACATCTCCAACATCGCCCTCACCGAAGACGCTAGCTGCTATCTGGGCTCCACCGAGCAACTCTAAGGTAGAAGTATCGACGATGATGTTTCCTCCTGCACCTGTTGCATCTAAAAAAACACCATTGCCAACAAGACTAAATTCAGTGATTTGAATACTTTCCGTTGCGTTGAGAATAATATCTCCAGCTCTGCTTTCTACACCTTCCAGTCCAGCAGTAATGCCTGCGATCAAGTTGCTCCCTTCGGACAAGACAATATTCTGCCCAGTGACAGCAATATCTCCTCTACCGTCAGATCTCGTGTCGACAAACGCGCCATTATCAAAGCGAATACTGGCGCGCTCAAGATCTTCTGGAAAAAATAAGCTTCCATCTGGACTAAGCGCAACAGAGCCAGCACCATCCACAGCTCCAATGTCCACCCGTCCACCAAAAGCAGTCAATCGACCTCCATCAATACTAACCTCGCCTCCGAGAAGTAAAAGATTCTCACCATTTGGAACACGTAGACCTGCAAACAAAGGAACTCCAGGTGCAATTGGAGCAACCGATTGATTCGTAATATTCCCGGCTGGAATCTGATTGAAGAAAAACGCGGAGGGATCGACCGTGAGCAAATCAGACGGCACTTCAGGATTTGTGGCGCTAAAAAACCCTTCTTCCCCAAACTCGATCGCATCTGCTGTAATTGCCGCAAACGACCCCTGCACATTTAAGCTCGAATTGGGGCCAAACAGAATCCCGTTTGGGTTCATAAAAAACAGGTCAGCATTTCCGCCAAAGGTGCCCAGCGTCCCCAAAATATTGGACGGATTATTGCCCGTCACTCGGTTAAAAATATTCGCTATTCCATCCGGGCTAAAGAAAAACGCCCCACGCCCTTCATCCACATTGAACTCTTCAAAGCTATGGAATAGGTTTTGTGCCCGCTGCGCCCCTCCACCAATCACCTCATTTGGGATTCCGCCAAAGTTCTCGAAAACGACAGACCCCTCTGCCCCCAGAGTGTCATCGGGCACAATCAAACTTTGGGCAACTCCTGGCAAAGCAAACCCGGTAAGTGCGATCGCCACAGTCGAAAGTGTTGTCGAAAGTCTAAGCAACAGTCGGGGCGAAAGCGCGATCGCTTCAGTTTTCCAACATTGTGCAGAAGTTGAAAATACTGGCATAGTTTGTACATCCTGGGGTATAGGGCGTTCAGGCTGTTTACCGAGCTTCTTTGGGCAATGGCTTAATATAGATTAGATCCGCTGCTTTTCGTAGTGCAACCTGTGAAAAGCACAACTTTTTTTCACATATTCCTCACCCCCAAAAACACAAAAGCCTAGCGTCACCGCTAGGCTTTTGGCATTTCATCTTCAAGTTTTGCCGCTCCGCTTTCATCCACACGGGTCAAGCTTTTGAGTCTAGCGAGTGCCGCCGCCTTCCGTGCGATTGGGCATCCCCACCCGAGGAGCCGTATAGTCTTTATCGTTGCTGGGCTGGGTGAGCAGCACTTTATCGTCACTGTCGCTTTGGGGGGCTGTGGCGATCGCCCCAGATGCAACACAGCCCAGTTCTACGCTTAAGAGTGCGACAAATGCTAGAGCCAATGACATCCGTTTCATGATTCCCCTTTCTCCAAAACCGTGTGGTTGGTGTGTGCTTAACCGTTGCCCACACAATATGAAGAATCGATGGCTGAATCACTTGCTATTCCTGCCATTCTCGGTTCGGTAACTGACAGTCTCAATGGCGCGATCGCGCGATCGCCCTTGCAGTTTTCGGCAACCAAGATGTCATCTATCAACTTTTAGCCTGTCAGAAAGTCTCGGTGATTCTTCCTTTCACCTCTCCTATTCTGATAGTCAAGCAAGCAAACGAAATCAAAACCTTGACTCCTTCAAAGCAAGATAATCTCGGTATTTTTGTTAGCTTGGCTCATCTGAATTCTGGTTTTTAGTAAATTTTGAGAGGTCATCAAAATGGCAGTTTTATTTGGCAGCATTTTCTCTGATTCAATCGTAGGTACATTTGGAAATGATGAAATCTACGCCTTTGAAGGAAACGACGTTATCTTTGGTGGATTTGGAAATGATTTCACCAATGGCGGCTTTGGCTTCGATGTGATGGACTACAGCTTTTTAGGAGAACCTGTTACCTTACTTCCTAGCGGATTTATCGATAAAAATGGGCTAGGAACAGATCAACTTTTCTCAGTAGAAGGCATCATTGGTGCAGTTGGCGAATTTAATGTGATTGATGGTTCGAGTGGAAATGGCATCACATCTTTCTCGATTGACCTATCACAAAATAGCCTCACTGTTAACGATATTCCGGGGCTTGGAGACTTTTCCTTCTATGTCGAAAATTTTGTAGATGTCATCGGCACTCCCAATGCAGACACAATTATTGGAGACGACGCAGGCAATATCATCAGCGGTCAAGGAGGCGACGATGTGCTGCTGGGTGGTGATGGCAACGACCTTGTGATCGGCGGCAGCGGTGCAGATTTTATCTCTGGAACGAACGTTGCGTCTGGTGGATTTGGTGAAGTTGATACGTTAATTGGAGGAAGTGGCGGAGACGTATTTGCTCTTGGAGATGATATCGGAGGCTACTATATTGCAGACGGTAATAATGATTTTGCAGAAATTACTGACTTCAGCGTCAATGATTTAATTTTGCTTGGAGCAGGTGAGTTTTATAGCATTTTGTCAGATGCGAGTGGATTCGATTTGTTTGCGGTAACGAGTGGTGTTTTAGAACTGGTTGCAGATGTGCAAACTACGTCAAGCTTTGCTGTACCAGCAGGTGTGTTCCAGCTTGCATCGGGTCAGACAGTTGGCAACTTTGTAGGCGCATAAATGATGTCATCAGCATTCATGGCTCATCACGAGTTCTCCGGTTGGGAGCTGGTACACCCCTTGAGGCTCAATGATCGGATCACCGATCTGCCAAGAGCCATCTTGCTCACTCGATTCATGCGGTACAGCCTGCACTTCTCCAGTGGGGTACTCAGAACTGACGATATCGCCAGGACGATTGGGTAGCCCCTCGGAGCCTGTTATGACAAAACTGCTGCTGCCGTCTGCGTTGCGAATAACACAGCTATTGGCGATCAGGTCTTCGGTGTTGATGAGGCTTTCGGGTAGGTCGTTGAGGCTGTTTTGAATGAAGGTGACATCGGGCAAAAGCACCGTTCCAGCGACGGCACCGGAGGCGTTGATATCGACGCGATCGTTGTTGTCGAGACCAGCAGGATCGGCGTTGAGGGAGACGGGATTGAAGTTTTCGCCAAAGAAGGCGGGGGTATCGAGGGTGACGTTGCCGCCGCGACCGTCGGCGGAGAAGGCGAGGATGTCGCTGTCGTCGAAGGCAATGATGGAATCGGCAGTGAGGCTGATGTTGCCGCCGCCTGCTGCGCCGCTGTTGACGAAGGTGGTGATATCGGCATCACCAAAGAGGCGAATGTCTTCGGCCTGAATGTTGATGGCTCCTCCGGCAAAGGCTTCGGCTTGGGTGGTGATGTCGCTGTTGTCGAGGATGAGGATATTGTCGATGACGATGAGGATGTTTCCGGCATTGCCTCGGGATGTATCGGTGGCTGAAGCTTGAAGCAAATCCGGAGCTGGAGTACCGGGAGTGCGAAGACTTTGAGCGCTGATGAGGGAGTTGTCGCTGAGCGTGAGTTCTCCAGATCGAAGCGTGATATCCCCTCCGCTTCCGGTTGCGCCTTCACCGACTTCAGACGAGATAGAACTATTAGATAAGGATATAGAGTCAGAAACACGGAGCTGAATATCCCCTGCATTACCCTGGCCAAAAGTACCTGTGGTGACTTGAGCACCGCTCGTGGCCTCAAATGTGTCAGCATGAATCACAATATCGCCACCGCGAAAGGCATTGGACGTTTCAGCGTTAACACTTGCTCCATCTCTGATGATGAAGTCGCGAGTTGTGAGATTGATGTTACCCGCACGACCTCCAGCAGTGGTGCGATTGCGCGCAAAAACGCCACTGCTGGCTTCAGAAGATTGATCAGTGCCTTCTAGCACAATGCTTTCTTGGGCTTCGATTTGGATGTTACCAGCTCTACCTTGCCCTGCTGTCGCTGTACTAATCGCTGCACCATCTCGAATTGTGAGGCGGTCGGTGCGAACACGAATATTGCCTCCACGATCCGTTCCAAAGGAATCAACCACAGCAAACAGTCCACTCAATCCTTGGTCATCAGGATTCCTTGAAAGATCGCCAACTCCACTAATCTGAATATCGCTCGCTCGAATCGTCAGATTGCCTGCTCTGCCATTGCCTTGAGTTGAGGTCAGTATGGCACCCCCATCTCTGATAATCAGGCGATCGGTTTGAATGGTTTGATCGCCAGCATTTCCCGTTGCCCCCCGCTCGACGGTTGTAAATATCCCGCCAGCAATATCACCCGGAAATCCTAATAATCGGATGCTACTAGCGCGAATCGTCAAGTCACCTGCATTGCCTTCTCCCAATGTGCTGGTGCTGATTTGCCCCCCATTTTGCAGCGTCAGTCGATCTGATTGAATCTGAATGGTTCCTCCATCGCCTGTAGCTGTCTCTAAAATTTGGGCGGCTAAAGTACCACCATTTAGCAAGATATCTCTAGCCTGAATGGTTAGATTTCCGGCATCCCCTTGTCCAAAGGAGGCGGAACTGATGACTCCTCCCTGACGCAGGATGACTCGGTCGGCACGAATATCTACATTTCCGGATTGACCAATTACATCTTCATTGACAACTGTACTGATGCCGCTTTGCTGATTATCGTTACTAAGACCACCAATCGTAACTTGTTTAACTCTGACGAAAATGTCCCCAGCGTCTCCTGTGGCAAATGTTGATGCACTAATAAGAGCTCCATTCCGCAAACTTAACTCATCAGTATTGATAGTAATACTGCCACCTTGACCTGTTGTATTTTGAAGCTCGGCAAATAAACCTGATGAAAATTGATTGCCTGCCAGACTGAGGGGACCCGTGCTGCCATCAATATGAACTAAATCCGTAGCGCGGATGACTAAATCTCCAGCAATCCCAAAAGAGGAGGTATTCGGATCCCCGATGGTAGAAACCTGTATAAGTGCACCGTCTCGCAGCGTCAATCGCTCCGCATCAATGGTAAGAGTGCCACCTCTTGCTCCGCGACGGGTTCCACTCACCGTACTAGACAATTGACTTTGAGAAGCTAGTCCTTCAGGGGCAGATTGCCAACCGCTGAGTTCAATATCGTTGGCAGCAATTGTTAAATTTCCTGCATCTCCTGCTGATAGTATGTTGTCGGTTGAAATGGAACCACCGTTTTGGATACTAAGTCTTCCAGTTTCAACAGTGATGTCTCCACCGTTCCCCTGACTATCGAAAGCAGTTCTACTGGTAATATTAGGAATATTAAGAGACTCAACTGACGATTGCCCGATCAGCTCAACAGAGTCTGCCGCTCGGATAAAGATATTGCCCGCGTCTCCTTCTGCAATAGAATCGTTCGAACCTGTTGCTGTACTAATCGTTGCATTATTGAACATCCGCAATCGCCGGGTCTCAATGCCAATATCTCCACCTCGCCCTACTGATGAGGTCGTTGCAAATATGGAACCATTGTCCAATTCGACAGACTGCTCAGCTCGAATCGAGACTGAACCACTGGAGCCAGAACCACTTGTTCCGGAAAGAATAGAAGCACCTCTGCCTAAAATTCCATCAGACTCTATGATCAAGCGACCAGTCTCAATCGAGATGGAACCACCTGCTCCGACACCAAATGCAGTACTTCCCACACCGCTGGATGTGAGTTCTAGCGGCGAAACTCCTGCACCCTCACCATTTGATATACGAACAGTGTCTGTGGCTCTGATTGTGATTGATCCACCCCTGCCAGAACCATAAACATTGCCACTGATTTGTGCTCCATTGCTAATGGTTAGACTTTGTGTGTCAATCGTAATACCTCCAAGATTTCCAGATGCCGATTCCTCCACATCATCAGACGAACTAATACTACTTCTAGAACCCGTGAGCTCAACCGTGTCCCGAGCACGAATGCGAATAGACCCACTATCACCCTCCGCAAAGGCAGTAGAGTTAATAAATGCAATTTGACTAAGAGCTGTTCCAGGGCTGTTTAGGCTGAGTCGCTCAGTTTCTATGACAATATCGCCGCTTGCCCCTGATCCAAAACTACCCGTTGAAATGGTTGCTCCATTGAAGAGACGAACAGATTCAGCCGCTCGAATTGTCAACGCACCCCCGTTCGCCAAATTTTGAGTGAAGCTCGAAATAGATGCATCATTTTCCAGGTTTAATGTTTGAGCATCCAGGGTGATAGTCCCAGAACTTCCTGTGGAAAAATCTAATCCGATAGAACTAATATTGCTGTCATTCGATAGGTCAATACTATTGGCCTGGATCTCTATATCTCCTGCATCGACATCACTCAATGCCCCTGTTATGAGACTAGAATTGCTCAGAAGAAAATCATTAGCCTGAGACCGAAAACTTCCACCATCTGCGATGGAGACTGACCCACCCACAAAGGCAACATCCGATCGCTCTACACCTTCTGAAACGTTTGGATAGCCGTCTGCATCGATCGGCACCTGTCCTGCCTCAGCCAAGCCGCCCATAAAAACATTGACGCCAAGAAGGTTAATTTGCCCACCGTTGAGCAGTACATCTCCTCCCAATATCGTTAGGTTTTGACCTGTGGGTATCGCAAAACCTCCGGTCGATTGAATGGCAATATTTCCTGCTGGAATCTGATTGAAGAAAAACGCCGATGGATCAACGGTCAGGAGATCAGATGGAACATCAGGATCAATCGCACTAAAAAATCCCTCTTCCCCAAACTCAATGGCATCGGAGGTCACGGCGGCAAAAGAACCCTGAACATCTAGGCTGGCGTTGGGGCCAAACACAATGCCGTTGGGGTTCATGAAATACAGGTCAGCATTTCCAGTCGTACCCAGCGTCCCCAAAATATTGGAGGGATCATTGCCCGTGACGCGACTGAAGATATTGGCGATCGCATCTGGATTATCAAAATAAACCCGCTGCCCTTCATCAATATTGAATTCCAAGAAGCTGTGAAACAGATTCGCGTCTCGAATGGCTCCGCCCTCAATCAGATCTGCGATCGCTCCCTGTACTAGAACATCTTCAGCCACCACAGAGCCTTCAGCGCCCAATGTCGCGTCTGGCGTAATTTGGGCTGTGGCGTGAGGAGCATAGCTGAGAGAAAGGGCGATCGCCCCACTGAGTCCAACTCCCAATCTCGTAGAGAACGCACAAAATTTCATCGACCCACCCCTCACAATCAGCAACGCCTAAACCTGCCCCGTTAGAGCCTAGCAAAACTCCAGCAGAAATTCTCGCTCGCGCCCTGATTTCACAGATAGAGCTTGTCGCATTAAGTTTGTGAGCGGTTTATCGACAGGTATGGCTTAACACTAATTCTCCATTGGGAAGCTGATAGACCCCTTGAGGTTCGATGATCGGATCGCCGAGTTGCCAAGAGTCATCTCGCTGACTCACCTCATCGGGTAAGGTCTGCACCTCTCCGGTAGGATAGTCAGATACCGCATCCCCAGGACGTTCGGGCAATCCGCCTGCACCTGTGATCACAAAGGTGCTGCTGCCATCTTCGTTTTGAACGACGCAGCTATTGGCGATCAGGTCTTCGGTGTTGATGAGGCTTTCGGGCAGGTCGTTGAGGCTATTTTGGATGAAGCTGACATCGGGCAAAAGTACTGTACCTGAGACGGCTCCGGAGGCATTGATATCGACGCGATCGTTGTTGTCGAGACCAGCAGGGTCGGCGTTGAGGGAGATGGGGGTGAAGTTTTCGCCGAAGAAGGCGGGAGTGTCGAGGGTGACGTTGCCGCCTTGACCATCGGCGGAGAAGGCAAGGATGTCGCTGTCGTCGAAGGCGATGATGGAATTGGCGGTGAGGCTGATGTTGCCGCCGCCCTCTGCGCCGCTGTTGACGAAGGTGGTGATGTCGGCATCTCCGAAGAGGCGAATGTCTCCGGCCTGAATGTTGATGGCTCCGCCGGCGAAGGCTTCGGCTTGGGTGGTGATGTCGCTGTTGTCGAGGATAAGGATGTCGTCGATGACGATGAGGATGTTTCCGGCGTTGCCTTGAAGGGAGTTGGTGGCGGTGGCTTGAAGGAGGTTGGGGTCTGGGGTGTCTGGAGTACGGAGGCTTTGGGCACTGATGATGGAGTTGTCGCTGATTGTCATTTCCTCAGTTCTAATCGTAATGTCTCCTCCATTTCCATTCGCAGTTTCCTCCACAAGAGAGAGAATAAAGCCATTACCTAAATCCACTTCATCAGAACTGCGAATGATGACATCACCTGCATTCCCCCTTCCCAATGTGCTGGCTGATAGTACTGACCCATTGGATATCTCTAGGATGGAGGTGTCAATGACGATATTACCGCCATTGCCCACCGCATCTGTCGCAACGATACTAAAGGCCGCGCTTCTAAGTTCGCTAGCGTCGGAGGTGCTCTTAAAGGTAACGCGGTTGCGGGCGTTAATCTGCAACCTCCCAGCATTGCCCTCGCCGAAAGTACTGGCAGCTAGTTGAGCCCCATTGAGCAATTCCAGAATCGTAGTGTCGATAATGATATTGCCGCCATCTCCCATACCTCCGACCTCAACTGTACTAAAAGCCCTGCTGGTAAATATGCCATTCTCGGACGAGCCATCAAAGGTAACGCGATCGCTCGCCTCGATTTGTATACTACCCGCATTGCCTTGACCCAAGGTGCTGGTTGATAATCTTGCTCCATTAAGCACTTCTAATGTAGTGGTGTCAATGATGATATCGCCGCCATCTCCCACTGCATCAGTCGCAACAACGCTGAAGATGCTACTAGGAAATTCTCCATTATTATTACCACTATCATCAAAGGTGACGCGCTCGATAGCGTTAATCTGCACTCCCCCGGCATTGCCCTCGCCGAAAGTGCTGGCCGATAGCTGTGCCCCGTTGAGCACATCTAAGATAGTAGTGTCGATGATGATACTGCCACCATCTCCTACTGCATTGGCCGAAACGTCGCTGAAGGCCGCGCTTCTAAATCTGCCATCCTCAGAGGTGCCATCAAAGATGACGCGATCGCGGGCGTTGATCACAACATTTCCTGCATTGCCTTCACCTACAGTACTGGCGAATAACCTTGCTCCATTGAGGACTTCTAACGTAGTAGTGGTGATATCAACGTTACCACCCTTTCCAACCCCAGTACTGGATACTGAGCTAGAGACATTACTGGGAAGGATCGCATTATCCGAAGAACCGTCAAAAGTGACGCGATCGCGGGCGTTAATTTGAATCCCCCCCGCATTGCCTTCCCCAGAGGTTCTAGTTGATAGAAATGCTCCATTGAGTACCTCTAGAGTTGTGGTGTCGATGATGATGTTACCGCCACCCCCCACTGCATCAGCACCAACACTAGACGAGGCAGCGCTGCTTGATATGCCATCCGAAGAACCGTCAAAGGTGATGCGATCGCGGGCATTAATTTGAATCTCCCCCGCATTGCCTTCCCCGAAGGTGCTAGTTGATAGGAATGCTCCATCGAGCACCTCTAGGATGGTAGTGTCGATAATGATTTTACCGCCATCGCCCACCGCATCAGCCCTAACAATGCCTGAGGCTGCACTGGGAAACGTGCCATCGTTAGAGAAGCCTTCGAAGCGAACACGATCACTAGCATCGATTTGAATTCTTCCTGCATTTCCCTCACCGGAGGCACTGGCTGATAGCTGCGCCCCATTGAGCACCTCCAGGGTGGTAGTGTCGATAATGATGCTGCCACCATCACCTACTGCATTGGCCAGAATGTTGCTCAAGACAGCGCTTCTAAAGGTGCCGTCCTCAGAAGTGCCATCAAAGGTGACGCGATCGGTGGCGTTGATAACAACATTTCCCGCATTGCCTTCACCCTCAGTACTAGCGACTAGCCTTGCTCCATTGAGTACCTCTAAGGTAGTGGTGTCAATGATGATACTGCCACCACCGCCAACTGCGTCGACTGCAACGCTGCTAATGGCACCACTTCTGACTGCGCCACTCTCTGAGACTCCATCAAAGGTGATGCGATCAGTAGCATCAATCTGTACTCTCCCCGCATTTCCCTCGCCAAAGGTGTTGACCCCTAGCAGTGCCCCATTGAGTACCTCAATGGTAGTGGTGTCGATGATGATATTCCCGCCATTGCCTACGGCACCAGCTTCAACCACGCTTACAATAGTGCCCGAATCGAGGGTGATGTAATTGCGCGATTCAATCTGCACACTTCCTGCATTACCCTCACCCAAGGTGCTAGCAGCTAGCTGCGCTCCGTTTAAAATCTCTAAGGTGGTGGCGGTAATGGTAATATCGCTGCCATCGCCTACTGCATCGGCTCCGACCGTAGTAAGAATGGCAGAATTGCCATCGAAAGTAACACGTTCGCTTGCCTTAATCTGTACACTTCCTGCATTTCCCTCGCCCAGTGTACCAGCTGCTAATTGCGCTCCGTCGAACACTTCTAGATTGGTAGTAGTGATGGCAATATTACCACCATCGCCTACTGCATCAGCCCCTACGCTACTGAAGGCATTGCTATCATCAAAGATGACGTAATCACGCGCTCTAATCTGCACACTTCCTGCATCGCCTGTCCCCAATGTGCTAGCCGCTAACTGTGCTCCATTCAACACTTCCAAAGTCCCAGTATCGATAATAATATTGCCCCCGGAGCCGATAGCATTTGGAAAAACAATGTTGAAAACTAAACTTGTCTCCGTGACTTGAATGTTTTCTGTTGCATTGAGATTAATGTCTCCAGTCTGGCTATCTACACCTTCTAGTCCGACTTGAACTCCTGTCCTCAATACACTTCTTTCAGACAAGACGATATTTCGTCCAGTAATGGCGATATTTCCTCTACTATCAGAAGCAAGATCGACAAATCTACTATCAAAAGCAAGATCAACAAATGCTCCATTGCTAAAACTGATATCAGCTCGCTCAAGATCTTCTGGGAAAAATAAGCTTCCATCCGGATTGAGAGCGACAGAGCCAGCACCTCCAACAGCTCCAATATCTATCCGTCCACCAAAAGCACCCAATCGACCTCCGTCAATGCTAACCTCGCTTCCTAAAAGCAAAAGGTTTTCACCATTTGGAACAAGGAGACCTGTCAATAAAGGAAATACAGGCGAAATTGGAGCGGTCGATTGATTCGTGATATTCCCGGCTGGAACTTGGTTAAAGAAAAACGCGGAGGGATCAACCGTTAGCAACTCAGAGGGTACTTCAGGATCAGTCGCGCTAAAAAATCCCTCTTCTCCAAACTGAATCGCATCTGCTGTAATTGCCGCAAAGGAACCCTGTACATTTAAGCTCGAATTCGGGCCAAACAAGATCCCATTCGGGTTCATGAAAAACAGATCCGCATCCCCTCCAAACGTGCCCAACGTGCCCAAAATATTAGAGGGGTTATTCCCCGTCACCCGACTAAAAATATTCGCTATTCCATCGGGACTGAAGAAAAACGCGCCACGTCCTTCATCGACATTGAACTCTTCAAAGCTGTGGAAGAGATTCTGCGCTCTCTGCGCTCCACCTCCGATCACCTCATTCGGGGTTCCATTAAAATTTTCGAGAACGACTGACCCTTCTGCTCCTAACGTGCCATCGGGCACAATGAGGCTTTGGGCTGTGGCGTGAGGGGCATAGCTGATTGAAAGGGCGATCGCCCCTACCGAAAGTCCAATCAACAGTCTGGGCGATCGCGCGACAGTTTGCCAGAGCCGTGCAGAAGAGAGAAGAGGCATCATGCGAGTCATGATTGAAATTACGCCAGATAAGGGTTGAAAAATTTATAGCGAACAGAGCGATTCAACTGCCGTCACGATATAGTGCTACTGACGATATGCGCAACGATTCACACGATCCTTACCCCTTAGAGTCTGGCCATGCTTCATAGACCTAAATTCCGTGCTCTGTTTAGC
>JBARXP010000231.1:0-13166 GCA_049647405.1 Elainellaceae cyanobacterium
TTGGCCATCACGCGACTAATCCACTGAACGAACCGTAGAGAATGTTGACGGCCCCCGTATTGCTCACGCCACCGTCACCGGGAGCTGCGATCGCCAAATCCTCAAAACCGTCATTGTTATAGTCTCCCGCAGAGAGGCTGTAGCCAAACTCATCAAACGGTTGAGCATTGCCGCCTGTGATATTGTCTTGAGTCCAAAATTGATTTCCGACGCTGGTGAGGCCAAAAGCAGAACCGTAAATGACGTTGACTGCGCCCGCATTCGTTTCTGTGCCAATGTCTTCACCGGGTGTTCCTACTGCTAGATCGTCAAAGCCGTCGCCGTCAAAGTCTCCTACTGCAAGTGTTTGACCAAAGCCGTCAAACGCTTCAGCGCTAGAGCCGGTGAGGCTGTCTTGAGTCCAAAATTGGCTACCCGAACTCGTCAAGCCAAACCCAGAACCATACATAATATTGACTGCCCCAGCATCAGTGACGGACCCGAAATCTTCACCCATGGCTCCAGTCGCCAAGTCATCGTAGCCATCACCATCGAAGTCACCCACAGCCAAACTGCTGCCGAAGTGATCATCCCCTTCGGAGAAAGAGCCATTCAGATCATTCTGAACCCAGGATTCACTATTGCTGCTTGTCAGCCCAATGAATGAGCCGTACATGACATTGATCAAGCCCGCATCGACGATCGCGCCGAAGTCTTCGTTGACTGCTGCTGCCACCAAGTCATCATAGCCATCGCCATCAAAATCTCCCGCCGCTAGACTCGATGCAAAACTGTCTCCAGTCTCGGCACTAGTGCCGTTGAGAAAATCTTGAGTCCAATATTCGTTGTTTAATGTCGTCAACCCAGAAGCAGACCCATACAGAAAATGGAATGCTCCTGCATCGATCACCGCTCCAACATCTTCACCGACAGCTCCGGCTACGAGATCATCATAGCCATCGCCATCAAAGTCTCCTGTCGTCAGACTAGAACCCAAGAAATCAAAAGCTTCAGAATTCGTCCCCGCTAAGTCGTCTTGGACAAAAATGCCGCTACCCGCTGCGGTCAAACCTGATGTAGAACCGTAGGCAACGTTGACAGAGCCTGAATCTGTAATGAAGTTCCAGTTTTCGCCATCGGCCCCGATCGCCAAGTCGTCATAGCCATCACCGTCAAAGTCTCCTGCGGCCAGACTAGATGCGAAGTAGTCGAAGGCTTCCGAGGCACTGCCGTTGAGGTCATCTTGAACAACAAACTGACTGCCGAGAGAAGTGAGTCCGACGAAGAAGCCATAAACGGCATGAAACCCTCCTGCGTCTGTTGTAGAACCTAAGTTTTCAAATTCGGTGCCGATTATCAAATCAGAATAGCTGTCGCCGTTGAAATTGCCGCTAACCAAACTCGTTCCAAAGAAGTCATTGCTTTCTGCTGTCGTTCCCGGCAAATCATTTTGAGTGAAGGTTTGACTAGCCAGAGCCAGGGGAGCAAGGCTGAGAGATGAAATATCATTGGCGATGTCAAGAGTGCCAGGGAGGACAGGGTAGAGTTGCTCGGTAGTGGTCATGGTAAATGCCTTTGATTAGATAGGGGGTCATCAATCGTCAAAAACACTTAAATCTGACAACGCTGAGCTTATGCAGTTTTGACCTTTGGAATGCTAGTCGGGTGTCGAAATGTGGGTGAATGTGACCCAACAGATGGCTGATGCAGCGCTTAATCTACGGAAACAGGACTTATGCAGTGTGCTGAAAGGGTGGGCGTGTCGCGCCCACCCTTTCAACGAGTTTATTCAACGTGAGTTCGGGATAAGGAATTGCCAAAAAGCCTAGTTTGCCGTTCATTGAGAGAAATCTGCCAACAAAAGTATTCTCAATAAAGCTCACTAATGCGAATTTTCTCAATGATGAGCCTTGTTGAGAATAGTGCATAGATTCTGAATCTTCCAGATGTACGAAATACAGGGGTTTGAACCCTCTGCTTACCCGAACTCGTGTTAATAAAACTACACAGGAGGCGATCGCCCCGTGAATCACCCGATGAGGCGGGCGATCGAAAAAGTACCGTATTAAGACAATCGGAAGCGAGGCAAAAGAAAAGGTGCCCTGGGGTAACGCCCAAAGCACCGAGTAATCCACCCGATAATCGACCCAATCGTCTCGGAGCAACCGGGACATTCATCTTCAAAGACACATAGCTCTGACACGATGTGACCTATGCAGTTTTATGAGTGTCATTCAGTCGGTACGCTGATTTTTGGGAATGGGGATCAAGCATTCAGTCCAAGAAAAAAGGTAGGAGCATTTCGCATCATGCCCCTACCTATTCACGTCTGCAAGTTAACGGTGTTCGATTTCAAGTTCGATGGTCGTCTTCTAGATGGTCGCCCATAACCTATCGAGCTGTGAAGGAAGCGGATGTGCCTGGAGCGCCTAACTGCTTCTCGATTCGCATCAGGTTTTCAACGCGGTCGTCGGTTGAGGGGTGAGTCGAGAATAAGTTGCTCATAAATTTTTTCTGAGGCAAGGCATTCATAATCAGCAGCGGCTCAAATGCCGGATTGCCAGCCATGGGAATATTGCGAGCGATCGCCTCTAGTCGCTTGAGGGCACGAGCCAGGGCGCGGGGGTTTTGAGTGAGCCGAGCCGAACCTTCATCGGCGGCAAATTCGCGAGTCCGAGAAATACTCAGCTGAATCACCGTGGCCGCCATCGGGGCCAAAATAATCGTTGCGAGCATGGCGAGAGGGTTGGGGCCATCGTCATCGGAGCCGCCAAACCAGAGCGTGTAGCTCACCACCTGCGCGAGTAAAGAGATTGCTCCAGCAATCGTCGCGGCGACGGCTTGGGTCAGGGTATCGCGGTTGATAATATGGCTCAGTTCGTGGGCAATGACCGCTTCTAGCTCGTCCGTAGGCAGGGCTTCCATGATGCCCTCCGTGACGGCGATCGCCGCATGGTCGGGGTCGCGTCCGGTGGCAAAGGCATTCGCCGCCTGTCCTGGAATGATGTAGATCGCAGGCGTTGGGATCTGAGCGCGATCGCTCAACTGCTTCACCATATTGAAGAGTTGGGGAGCTTGAGTTGGAGTGACGGGTTTAGCCCGATAGGCCGCCAACGCAATTTTGTCTGAGTAAAACCATGAGCCTAGGTTCATCACGGCGGCAACGGCCACCCCTAGCAATGCTCCGCCCGTGCCGCCAATGAGCCAATAGCTTGCTGTCATGAGCAGCGCACTCAATAGACCCAAAAGAGCGACCGTCTTAAACTGATTCATAGTGACCTCCATCAAGGCTTTCAACGATTGATTGAGCTGAAGTCCTCTTTGGGAAGACGCAGCTATTGCATGAACTCCTATGCTCTGAAACCCATCGTCACGTTGATGTTCAGGCATTAAGCTCTGTATCAATCATATCTAGCTCTACAGTGATCCCATGCCACCAATAGGGAGAAAAAACCGTCCTGATAGAGGTGTAATTGACGCTCCTGAGCGATTCATCTTCGATCAGATCTGGGGACTGACTCAAATCAGGCCGTCATGCTAAAGCACAACTCTCACCTGAGCGATCGCCTCATTAAAACCAGGAGCTGACTTCGACGACACCGCTAGGCTGGAACACGATTCTCAACTGAGCGATCGCCTCGTCTTCAAATGCGCTCGGGTTGTCAGGAAGCACAAGCAAATCGAGGAGCGGCAATTCGTTCACATATTCGATCGCTAGGTCACGGTTTTCGCCCGGATAGCTAAAACCCACAATATCTCCCGCTTCTGAGACAGCGACCCGATATTCCAACGGCTCATCGAAAGATGGCTCATTGTCCCATGCTTCATCCAGTCGCTCACGCACATCCGCGACTAGTGCTTGGGTTTCTTGATCGCTGAGGAGAGAAGCTTGAGCGAACAAGTCCTCTACATCTTCTTCACTGGGTAAGTCTTCGACTGTGGCAGATTGCCCATTGGCATCAGAATCGGAGCTAGCACTCGAACCAGGACTCGACTCTGCCGCGTCACTATTCTCTGCTTCTGCCTCTTCAGACTCTACCGCTTCATTGTCTGATGTGGACTCCGTTTCACCCGTCGTATCAGTCTCACCCGCATCAATCACCTGTTCATTGGCTGTGGGCTCTTGCTCCGTAGGACGAAACTCTGGGGGCGGGATAAAGAAGAGGGCGATCGCCGCTGCGGCCAGACTAGAAATTCCTAGCGCCGCAGGAATGACGCGTTCGGCAAGAGGCTCCTGAGACTTCATGCCACGCTTGGAAACCGAGGCAAGCTGCATGGAAAGATCAGGCAATGTTTGAGCATCGGCCACCATTTGATCGATGGCTTCTACCAAGTCAAACAGCTGAACCGTAGACAGATCAATCTCTGCGATAGAGGTTTCAGGGGGCACCGTGCTGGCTGTAGCGTCTTGTGTTTGTGGCGATCGCACCATCAGCCGATGCACATGGGGATTGACCTGCTGGAGCTGCACCTGAGACATTGCCCCATGGCGATGCTCAAGGTGGGGCACGCCGCTCAAGACCTGCTGAGCATACTGGCTGGTGCTGTTCATCAAGCTTTCGAGAAATGCGCGATCGCCCTGAATCGACTGCTCATGGCCACTAAAATGGCACTCTGCATTGACTAAGATCGTCATCGCAGGGCGCGTTTCTGCAAACCCGGCTTGCTTAGACGATTCAGATTCATCTCCCCATCCTTCAAGCACCAGCTTGCAGTTGGGTAGGCTATATTGCCGCTGAATCGTCATGCCACTTCTCCATCAAATAAACTACTCCAAAGCCGCTGAGAACCAGCCGTTCCGGTGCAAAACAAAAGCTGACTGAGTAATTGTAGAGCAAGCTCATTCAGCTTTTCATCGGTGTCGTAGGCGACCACTCCAGCCCGTTTGGGATTCATGCGCGACCGAAAATGCGCCCGAAAGCGTTCTAAATAAATCGCAAGCCGAAAGTTATGTTCGGGAGAAAGCTGTTTTTCAACTAGCTGCTGGTTTGCGAGCAGCAGTTGACGAATTAGCGCAGTCAAGCGCTTCGCATAGTGACAGGTAATCACGACCAAGGCTTTTGCTTCGTCGATATAAAGGGGACGGCGTTGGCTGCTGCGCCGGAGGGGGTTGGTGCTGCGTAATCGCCACAGGGCTACTCGGTTCTCGATCAAACCCTGCAAGTTAAGATCTCGTGAGGTCTTGAGCAGCGCTTCTGACCCGCCCAAATCGAGCGCCTCGATCGCCAACAACAGCAAATCAAGCTGGAGCCGCGTTCGCTTAGGACACGTTCGATCTGAAAGATTGGGAACGGGTAGAGCTGCGATGATAGAGGGGGTTGATGAAACGGATGGGCTAGGCGTTTGCATGAATCTCGAAATGGAGTGTCCGACGATAAATCAGCAGAATTCTACCCAAAACGGTGGAAGCCAAGCGCAGTGAAGCAACGTGGCTGCAACCAGAGAAATGTGTAGAGAGAAGAGCATCGATCAAGAGCCGTAATCTGGAAGGATAGACCTCTTATCTTGACAAAATTCAGCGCTAACTGACCTAAATCCGCATCAAAACGAATCATAAACTTCATGAGCGCGATTCTGACCAACGAAAAGGTCTTGAAACCTTAATCGTGAAACCTTAAGACGAGCTTCAGCCCTACGACTCAACCTTGACTCCTTTCCAAAAGGCAACATATCCCTTAATTTGATTAGCCGCATCTTTAGGAGTGGGGTAGTACCATGCAGCGCCTGAATTTGTGGTTCCATCGACCTCGATGTCGTAGTAGTGTGCAGTTCCCTTCCAGGGACACGAGGTTTGTTTACTGCTGGGCTTAAAATATTCTGAGTGAATCGAGTCGGGAGGGAAGTAGGCATTGCCCTCAACCGTAACGCACTGATCGCTGTCGGCCAGAGTCACGCCATTCCAAACTGCTTTAGGCATAGATTTCAATCCTGATTAACTTTAACGAAAGGGGTTAACTCATGAAAGCTAACGGAAGAAGTGATTTCGAATATCATGATTCGACCATTAATATTCGAACCTCAATGGACAGCGCAGAGTTGTGTCTATCCCAACGTCGTATTTTACCCTGCTCCTCGCTATTGTTATAGCAGCTTCAGGCAGACTAAGCGCTTAATGGGATGATTCAATTCATGGCAAAATTCTGTTCAGCTTACGATTTTGTCAACTCCTTTTACGGCATTTCTTGACTATTGCATCCTCAATCTTTGTACCCATGACAACTCAAACTGTTCGGCCTCCTTCTTCTGGCACAGCGATTCGCATGTACAAGACGGCTCAGTCTCTGGCTGAGCTGTGGCCCGCCCTCGCCGCAGAGCATGGAGATGTGCTGGCGCTCCACGATCCTCACGCTAAGCCCGAAGTGAAGCTCACCTATCGGGATCTGGCGACAGCCATTCATCAGTTTGCTGTAGGTTTGCAGACGTTGGGAGTCAATCAGGGCGATCGCATCGCTCTATTCTCAGACAACAGTCCTCAATGGTTTGTGGCCGACCAGGGCATCATGTCAGCAGGGGCCGTCGATGCCGTGCGCAGTTCTCAAGCCGATCGCGATGAACTGCTCTACATTCTCGAAAACAGCGGCAGTATTGGTTTGATTGTTCAAGATCAGGCAACCCTCCGTAAGTTAGAGGATGCCCTGGGTAATTTTCCTTTGAAGTTCGTCATGCTGTTGTCAGATGAGGTGCCGGAGACTGATCTGCATCCGACCTATGGGTTTAAACTGCTGAATCTGAAGCAACTGTCGGCTCTCGGTAGCCAAGCTGAATTCAAACCTGTCTCTTGTAGCCGTGACAGCCTTGCCACGCTGATTTACACATCCGGCACGAGCGGCAGGCCGAAGGGCGTCATGCTTAGCCACGGCAACATTTTGTTTCAGATTGATGGTGCGATGCAGGTGGTGACGCCCAGAATTGGAGAGCGGGTCATGAGCCTTTTGCCGAGCTGGCATTCTTATGGGCGCACCTTCGAGTATTTTGTGCTCTCCCAGGGCTGCACCCAAATCTACACTTCCATTCGCTACGTTAAGCAAGATTTGAGAACCTATAAGCCACAATATATGGTCGGTGTCCCTCGGATTTGGGAATCGATTTATGAGGGCATTCAAAAGCGCTTTCGAGAACAGCCCGAGAAAAAACAAAAGCTGGTGCAGTTTTTCCTCGACAACAGCCAGACATACATCTCGGCTCGCCGCACGTTTAACAATCTCAACCTCGATAACCTGACGCCTTCTGTCTTAGAAAAACTAGCCGCAGGGCTGACGCTGCTGGTGAAATGGCCGATTCACGTGCTGGGCGATCGCCTGGTCTACAACCAGATTCGCGAAGCGACAGGGGGCGAGATCAACTATCTCGTCAGCGGTGGCGGTTCGTTGGCAAAACACCTCGACACCTTTTTTGAAATCATCGGAGTCAATATTCTCCAAGGCTACGGCCTGACAGAGACGTCTCCCATTACCAATGTCAGAAAGCCGCAGCGCAACATTCGAGGAACGTCGGGGCCACCCCTGATTCAAACTGAGATTCGCATCGTTGATCCAGAAACGCGTCAACCCCTGCCGTTTGCGCAAAAGGGGCTGATTTTAATTCGCGGCCCCCAGGTGATGCAGGGCTACTATCGAAACCCTGAGGCGACGGCTAAAGCGATTGACCCTGAGGGGTGGTTTGATAGCGGTGATCTGGGTTGGATGACTCCCCAGGGCGACCTCACCATCACCGGACGAGCCAAAGACACCATTGTGTTGAGCAATGGCGAAAATATTGAACCGCTGCCCATTGAAGATGCCTGCGCCCGGAGTGCATATGTCGATCAAATCATGCTGGTCGGCCAAGATCAAAAAATGCTAGGAGCGTTGATTATTCCTAATCTAGACTCGCTGCAAAAGTGGGCGATCGCCCAGGGGCATCGACTAGAAGTACCCGAAGGGCATGATGACTCGTCTGCAAAGGCTGATGGAGTCGATCTGTCGTTACCGACCCTATCCCTCGATAGCAACCAGGTTCAAAAGCTGTTTCAGCAAGAGCTGAACCGAGAAGTCAAAAATCGACCCGGCTATCGTCCAGATGATCGCATTGCCGTATATCGACTCATCACAGAGCCGTTTTCGATCGAGAACGGCCTCATGACCCAAACCTTAAAAATCAAACGAAATGTGGTGATGGAACGCTATCGCGATATGATTGACGCGATGTATGCCGGATAGGAGGAGGGTCATTCTGTAGTAGTGTCCTACATGTCCCCATCCGATATTATCCGCGCAGCTCATTTGGACTGAATGTTTTGAGTGCTCTGTGATTCACTAAGCATGACGCCCATGAACGTGGTGCCCCATGAAGTGGCGCAGTGGAGAAGGCTTTTGGTTCTTCCTGATTGAGGCTGTGACGGACAAGAACTCACTGAATTACTACACCGAGGAATTATGGATTTAGCTTCAGAGTTGCTCCTTAAGCGCGCCATTAACATCAAAGTCATCGTGACCCCCCGATGGAAAGATGAAGTTCAGGCGCAGTTGCAGTCACAAATCAACCGTCTAGATGGGCAGCTTCAGCAGCTTGAAACTCAAGGTCAGCGGGCGATCGCCGAAGTGCAAAAGCAAGGCTCTGCCGAAGACCCCATGGTCGCTCAGCAAATTGGCAATATTGACAACCAGGTCAATCAAAATAAGAGCAAAATTCTTGAGAAAAAGAATCAGGCTCTCCAGCAGCTCCAGCAGATTCAAATGCTAGAGATGGATCAAGAAGTCGGGCAGGGCCAGCTCGAAAGCTTTTTCACCGTGCAAAAGGGCGACAACTTGGTGAAAAAAATGCAGGTTGAAATTCTGATCAAAGATGGTGTGGTTGAAGACATTCGCGGCGACCTTTAAGAGGCTATCTGGGGCGACTGCTAGTGTGTTGTCGGTCTATAGGCATGTCCTAGACCAGAATTATCGCTGTGTTTGCAGTCACGTCAATCCCATTCATCTCAAAGGATGACAGTGCATATTCATGGGCGGCTCAAAATCTGAGCCGCTTTTTTTGGTAGAACAATGTCGTGCTGACGAGCGGGCTTAACCTTTCGCCCTACCGCAAAAGAAGCGCTGACTAAACTCGACTGAAGCATGAAAAGCGGCGGGTGCTTTTTTCAAAAGTCGAATTCAGCGGCATAACAATTCATTCTCTCTTGAGAATAGACGTTTCCGCTGGCTTCCTAATCAGGTTAAAATGCTGTCTGGTCAGTCATGTTCAGCTCATTACACGATACTGAGTCACTGTTTTAGCTGGACATCTATGGTTGACTCAAGTGATGCGCAGGTGTGCTGCGTTGACCTTTGCTCCGATCGCGCATTTGCCAATCGTCGTTCCTCTTGATTTGGAAGCCATCCTATGATTCATGAAGTGTTCATGCCTGCTCTCAGTTCCACGATGACCGAGGGAAAGATCGTCTCATGGTTAAAGTCTCCCGGTGACAAAGTTGAAAAGGGTGAGACTGTCTTGGTCGTGGAATCTGACAAAGCTGACATGGATGTCGAATCTTTCCATGAAGGATATATGGCGTCTATTATCGTGTCAGCCGAGGGGACAGCGCCTGTGGGAGCGGCGATCGCCCTAATTGCTGAGACTGAGGCCGAAATTGAGACTGCGAAGCAGCAGGCCGCTACTCTATCGGCTGGCGGTTCGGGTGATTCTTCTGAATCCCCTGTGCCAGCGATGGCAACAGCATCTATTGCCGAGTCTGTATCTGCTGAAGCTGCCCCCCCATCTCCGGCATCCACAAACGGGCGCACGATTGTCTCTCCTCGGGCGCGCAAGCTGGCGAAAAGCCTCAAAGTTGACCTCAGCACTTTGCGCGGCAGCGGGCCTCATGGGCGCATTGTCGCCGCTGACGTTGAGTCTGCTGCTGGCGTTGTGAGTTCAACCCCGAGCGCTAGTCCGGCACCTCAAGTCTTGACTCCGGCTCCAGTCGCGACACCTGCTCCGGTGCCTGCTGCACCTGCGGCTGCGGCTGCGCCTCCCGTGCCTCTGGGCCAGGTCGCTGCCTTCAACACCCTACAACAAGCAGTCGTGCGCAATATGATGGTGAGCCTAGAGGTTCCCACATTTCATGTCAGCTACACGATTACCACCGATCATCTCGACGCTCTGTATAAGCAGGTGAAGCCGAAGGGGGTCACTATGACTGCGCTGTTGGCGAAGGCCGTGGCGATGACTCTTCAGAAACACCCTGTGGTCAATGCCTGCTACACCGATCAGGGAACTCAATATCGTCAAGACATTAATGTTGCCATTGCGGTCGCAATGGATGGCGGTGGCTTAATTACGCCCGTGTTGCGGCAGGCTGACCGGGCTGATTTGTATTCGCTCTCGCGAACCTGGAAAGACTTGGTGGCGCGATCGCGTTCTAAGCAGCTTCAGCCCGATGAGTATACGACCGGGAGCTTTACCCTATCGAATTTAGGCATGTTTGGCGTCACTCAGTTTGATGCTATTTTGCCACCTGGGCAGGGTTCGATTTTGGCGATCGGTGCGTCTCGTCCTCAAGTTGTCGCCATGGACAATGGGCTGATGGGCGTTCGTCGTCAGATGCAGGTCAACATTACCTGCGATCACCGCATCATTTACGGAGCAGACGCGGCTGCGTTCCTCAAAGATTTGGCAGACCTGATTGAAAATAACCCTCAGTCTCTGACGCTATAAGCTTGTTTCAACCCCTTAAATCCGAATTCAATACCCCTGATTCGAACAGGACAATCACGTAGGGTCGCACAGATGTGCGAGTGCGACTCTCCGAATCGGGTTAATTCAAACAAGATTGGGTCTGCATCTCTAGGGCAAGATTCGCATTCAAGATTCAACGATAAGCTCAAAATGATTCTAGAAAGCTCGTCTTAGCCTACAGATAGGCCAAGGCGGGCTTTAATCTTTTGCTGGCAAATTCAAGGGTGGGGTAAGTGATGCCGCGTTGGATGTGATTTAGATCAGCTGTGACGTTGACCTAAACCACAAGACACCCTTCGGACTCTCGACTGTTGATGTTGGATCTACGGATAGACCTATTCGTAACGGTGACATCATGCAGCTTTTTTATCGCGGAATCGGATTTGAAGCCTCGCCCCAGACTCTCGAAACTTCACCCAGTTCTCTCACAGGCAAGTATCGAAGCTGTCTGTTTAAGGTGCGTCAGCTTGATCCGCGAGTGCCTGCTGCTGCGATCGCCCTTCGATATCGTGGGGTGACCTATCTGTCTGCTCGCCATCGCATTGTCATGTCTCACAACCCCACGGCAAGCCAAGCCAATCAGCTTGATTTGCCGCAGTAATTGGGCGATCGCAGTCTTGCCGATTAGAGTGCTGCAATGGCGCTTCGAGTTGTGGCGATCGCCTGGTCGATTTCAGATTCAGAGACGATCAGCGGGGGCACATATCGCACAACAAGAGGCCCTGCGGGAACAATCAGTAAGCCATTTGCCATTGCTGCTTTAACGACTTCGATAGAGCTAATGCCAGCATCAGGCTTCAGGGCTAACCCGTTGATGAGTCCCCAGCCTCGAACTTCCTCAATATATTGTGGATAATCTTGGGCAATGGCTTGCAGCCCAGCCCGCAGCTGTTCTCCGCGCTGGCGAACATTTTCTAGCAAATTCTCACGCTCAAGGGTTTCACAAACTGCCAATGCGACACCACAAACAAAAGGATTGCCGCCAAAGGTGCTGGCGTGATCTCCAGGTTGAAACACGTCACAAAAAGATTTACAGAGCATGGCTCCAATCGGGATGCCGCCCCCGAGACCTTTTGCAGAGGTAAAGACATCAGGCTCAATACCCAGGACTTCGTGTCCCCAAAAATATCCGCTACGGCCCATGCCCACCTGAACTTCGTCAAGCATTAGCAAAATGCCTTTTTCGGTGCAGAGGTCGCGGACTCGCTGGAAGTAGGCGCGATCGCCAGGACGCACCCCCCCTTCTCCTTGGAGCGGCTCTAACAAAATGGCGGTCACCTGGCGGGTATCTTGATCTAAATCGGCGATCGCCTTCTCTAGAGCGTCAATGTCGTTGTAGGGAACATAGTGAAAGCCGGGAACCAGAGGATTGAAATTTTTCTGATATTTGGGCTGTCCTGTGGCTGTAATGGTCGCTAGGGTACGGCCATGGAAGCTGGCATTGGCCGTAATCACAACGGGATTGTCAATGCCCAGCACGGTATGCCCATACTTTCGCGCCAGCTTGATTGCCCCTTCGTTTGCCTCGGCCCCTGAGTTGCAGAAAAATACGCGATCGGCACTAGAATGCTGAACCAACCACTCTGCCAGTCGCCCCTGCTCAGAGATGTAATATAGGTTGGAAACGTGGTGCAGCTTTCGGATCTGTCGATTGACGGCCTCAATCATGATCGGGTGAGCGTGGCCCAAGGTGCAGGTTGCAATTCCAGCAACAAAGTCAAGATACTCTTTCCCTTCAACATCCCACACGCGGCAGCCTTGGCCCTGATCAAGAGAAAGCGGAAATCGACCATAGGTTGACATCACCACCCGATCAAAATCTTCAGGACTACAGGGCGTTGTCGCAGGTGCAGATAACTCGGGATGGGACTGAAGAAGCATCTCTGGACTCACAGTAAACCTCACAGAAGGAATAATAATAAACAGCGCAGCCGCCGCAATCGTTTCGTTAGCGGCAACTGTTTTTGATAGCTCGATCTTTGATAGCTCGATAGATAGTCTGTCTTTGATATTAGAGTAGCGTCTTCGCTAAAAACTAGCCGCACACTCGCGGTAATGTCATGCTTTGGCTATCTATCGAGTTATCAAATCGCCAGGGTCTAATGCTTATAGCCGCTAACGTGAAGACTGTTCTAGCCATGATTCAGCGGTAGCGACACAAACAGCCATCAAGACCCCATACAAGACCTAATATTTTATTTGCTTCTCTTAAGCAGAGACTCGCACTGTATCACCTATGGGCGATCGCCATTTTGGAGGTATGTATTGTCAATTTAACATCAATGATCTTTTAAGATATTTGCAACATTGCCTCCAAAAATTCCTCATTTCGATCGCATTAATAATAAAACGTAAGGGAATAATAATATTTCTTTAGAGGATGTTTGAAAAGGGGGTAGGGGGTCAAATTTTATGCCAACCGCTTGACCATAATCCGGATCATCGCGAGGTAAATCAATGTCTCTGAGGTTTCTGGTAACTTCTCATAATCTCGAACT